>JAGLJW010000039.1 GCA_023142215.1 Candidatus Parcubacteria bacterium | reverse complement strand
AGGCTTGATTTAGTTGCTAGAGGAACAACAAGCATTTCCTCAAAGTTGTCAGCACACATTGAACCAATTACGCTTTCTGATATTATGGTTGTGAACGGCAAGAAACTTAGTTATATTGGTGGAAGTGTAAGTAAAAATTGTTTTAAAAATATTAAAGCTGATTTGGGAAAAATAAAAGTAGCGTCTGAAGTTGTTAAATTATTTTATGAATTTGTAAAACCAGAAAAAGAAGATTGTACATTGTTTAATTTGATTGAAGAATTTTTAAATATTTTAAATACCGATGAAGAATATGACAATGAATTATTATTGTCTTTTTTTACACTAAAATTTTTAGTCACTCTCGGTTATATGCCAGAATTTTACGATTGTGTAATTTGTAAAAATAAAATTTTACCAGATGGAAACGGGATTAATTTTTCTTTTGGTGGAGTTGTATGCAAAAATTGCGCATCAGGAAAAAGTAATTTTTTAATTTCTGAAAATGCTATAAAAGTTTTACGTATGGTTGCTGTGGAAGATTATAAAAAAATAAACAAATTAAATATTGACGATGGATTAAGAGAAAACCTGATAAAAATTATTAATTCATATTGTGATTATTGTCGTTAAAAATTGGGTCTGTCGCCAAAACTGTAGTTTGGCGACAGACCCAAATTACAGTATCATTTACTAATATTAAAGGAAATGTTATAATTTGTTTGACAAAGAAGTTTAATTTGTTTATCATTTCTATTATAGTCGTAATAATTAAAATAATTATTGAATTTTGGTAAACACCAAAAAAGACTCAGGAAGAACGTTATAATTTTTTATTATAGTTATTAGAACCTGGCATAAAGAATCTGGCGACAGATTCATAAAAAGTGCTTTAGCATTGCTAAAGAAGATGGGTGGCACCGCGGATAAAAAATTCGTCCCTGTAATATTTTATAATATTATAGAGACGAATTTTTTTTATTTTTAAATTAAAAAACTTATATCTACGAGCTCAAAAATGTTACGTGTTATGAGTTAGGTAATAAATATGTTAAGAACACATACCTGTGGTGAGCTTACAAAAGCTCAAGCAGACAAAATTATAACACTCACCGGTTGGGTGCATAGACGCCGTGATCATGGAGGAATCATTTTTATTGATCTTCGTGATAAGTATGGATTAACTCAAATTAAGTTTGATCCAGACATAGATAAAGTTGCTCTCGGGGAGGCTGATAAACTTAGAGGTGAATGGGTTATAAAAGTAATTGGAAAAGTAGTTGCTCGTCCTAGTGATATGATTAATAAAAAAATGGAAACAGGGGAAGTTGAAGTTGAGATTTCTAATTTGGAAATTTTAAATAAATCAAAAACTCCTCCGTTTGAAATTGATGAAGAAAAAGCAAAAGGAGCTAATGAACATATTAGGCTTCAATATAGATTTGTTGATTTACGAAGACAAAAATTGCAAAAGATGCTTAAAACTAAAGATGAGTTTATTAGTTATTGTCGGGATTATATGCATAATCAAGATTTTACTGAAATTCAAACTCCAATTTTGGCAAATTCATCACCTGAAGGTGCTCGTGATTTTTTAGTTCCATCAAGATTTTATCCTGGAAAGTTTTTTGCTTTACCACAAGCCCCACAACAGTTCAAACAATTATTAATGGTTGGCGGAGTTGATAAATATTTTCAAATAGCACCATGTTTTCGAGATGAAGATACTAGAATGGATCGGCATTATGGTGAATTTTATCAGCTTGATATGGAGATGAGTTTTGTTGAGCAAGAGGATATTTTTAAAATTATGGAACCTTTAATGAAAGAGGTGACTGAAAAGTTTAGTGATAAGAAAATTGTTAATTTATCAGAAGATGGAAGATTTGTAAAAATTCCATATCGTGAAGCAATGGAAGTATATGGAACAGATAAGCCAGATTTGCGATTTGATTTAAAAATTAAATGCGTAACTGATTTAGTTAAGGATTGTGGTTTTGGAGTTTTTGCTGGTGCAGTAAAAAATGGAGGAATTGTGAGTGCTTTAAAGGTTGACGGAGGAGCAAAATTTACCAGAAAAGAAATTGATGAGTTAACTGAGTTGGCTCAAAGCAAAGATGCTAAAGGACTTGCATATATTATTATAAAAGAAGATGGCACATTGCAGTCGCCAATTGTTAAGTTTCTAGGTCAAGAGTTAGCTGAACAAATTATGATTGAGTTGGGAGCGAAGAAGGGGGATATAGTATTTTTTGGAGCTGATAAATGGAGAGTCGTATGTGAATCTTTAGGAGTTGTGCGGGATAAGTGTGGTGAAAAACTTGGCTTAAAAGATAATAAAAAAGTAGCCTGGTGTTGGATTGTTGATTTTCCAATGTATGACTATTCAGAAATAGAGGAAGGTAGAATTGATTTTGGGCATAATCCTTTTTCAATGCCACAAGGTGGATTGAAGGCTTTAAAAGAAAAAGAGCCATTTGAAATTTTAGCTTATCAATTTGATTTAGTAATTAATGGTTTTGAAGCCTCAAGTGGAGCTATTAGGAATCATGATCCAGAAATAATGTATGAAGCTTTTAATATTGCAGGATATGGTAAAGAAGAAGTTAATAAAAGATTTGGAGCAATGATTAAAGCTTTTGAATATGGTGCTCCGCCACATGGAGGAAATGCTCCAGGAGTTGATAGAATTTTAATGGTACTTAATAACTGGGATTCAATTCGTGATATTTATGCTTTTCCGAAAGATGGCAATGGACGAGATTTAATGATGAATTCACCAGAAGAGGTAAGTGATAGACAGCTTAAAGAGCTTGGTATAAAAGTCAAAAAAGTAGATTAATTGTTTTGATAAAATACTTCATTGAAACATCTTTACTTAAGGTAAAATAAGTAGTATATATAGTTATTTTACCTTAGTTCAGGTGTTTTTTTGTACTTTATTACAATTTTAATAAAATATTTGGTTCCAGCTTTTGACAAAAAATGAAAAATGTGTTAGGATGAATGGTTAAATTAAATTTTACATTATGTTGTTAAGCTTACACAAGAAATCAAATAAACTTAGAAATATTATTATAATTATAATAATATTGACATTAATTCCATTTTCAGACATTGAAGTTGGGATAGCTTTGGATTGCGTGCAAGTTAAAACTAAAAATAGTGATACTATATATTTTTTAGATCACAAACGCCATAAAAAGAAAGCTTATGTTAATGAACTTTCTTATTTGATTTATGGAAACAGATGGCTTGATATTAAATTAGTTGATGAAAAGGAATTAGAGTTATGGGATGACATTAAACTTGTCAAAGGAAGGAAGGGTGATGCAATTTATTATATTAACGCAGGGAAGAAAGCTTTGATAAAAAATGATGATGATTTTTATCATTTTAGATTTAGGTGGGATGATGTAGTAACTATTCATGATCTTGATTTAGCACAGTACAAGCTTGTTGATTATGACCAAGTTGGACTTAATTCCGAAACAGCCACGTTTAGAACATCTTCTTATTTACATTCTGAAAATAAATTAAATATAACAAGTGCAACATTGAGTAATAAATTGATTTCATTTAATACACAAGCAAATTTAATTGGTGATTTTGTATTTGAGTCTGGTGATGAGCCAGTAAATATTTATGATATAAAATTAAATTTAAAAGGTCTGTACAGAGAGGGTATTTTTGAAAAAGTTTTTATTGAAAATGAAGAAGATGGAGTTTATTACACCAAAGGACATATTGATGGCAGAACTGTCACTTTTTATTTTAGAGATGGTTTAAAGATTGCACCACATTCAAAAAAGAATATTAAAGTTTATGCAGATTTTTCAAGATGTGATAATTGTGGAAATAATAGTTTGGAACTTGTTATTGATAACAAATCTGATATTAATGCTAATGTAAAAATGAGCGGTTTATTTCCGATTAAATCAGAATCGCTTGGATTTGTATATAGTGAAGGAATTATTGGAGTGGTTTTGGTTGAGGAATTAGAAATTTCAAATATGAATTTTCAAGTAGGTAAAGCTAATGCTTTAATTGGAAGGTACAAAATTACTGAAACTGATAGTAACGAGGATATGAGAATAGAAGAAATAGCTTTTAAAAATAATGATTCTGGAAGGTATGATAATTTAAAGAATTTTAAATTAAGAAATGAAAATGGAGATATTATTTCTAGCGTAGATAGTATAAAAAGAGATAATATTGTAAGATTTAAATTGGATAATTTTACAGTCAAGGAAGGCAAATCTAAAATTATTAAAATTTATGCTGACATAGTAAATGACAGAAGACAGTTTGTAAATTTTGATTTAGAATATATAAAAGCCGTCGGTGATAGATATAATTATCAAGTAAAATATACAACTAATAATTTAAATGATATTCAAAATATTACATTTAAAGATACGATTGCTATTGATAATAATTCAGTGGGATATTCAGCAAATTTTTTCAATGAAGTGGAAGGAAAAGTTATTGGGAGTTTTCAAATTAGAGACAGCAAGAAAAATGCTTTTTTGAAGAGTGTATTTTTTGATGGTGAAAAAAATATTAACCTTCCAATTTTAAATGGAAAAATATATCTTGTTAAGCAGAATGATGGTGAAGTTATTGAATCATTTCTTGCAAAAGATATTAGAAGAAATGATTTTTCTGTAGATTTAGACGTTAAACTTACAGGAGAAAATGGTAATTTATATGTAGTTTTAATTTATGATGGCGAAGAAGATGTTTGTAATGTAGAGAATAATTATGGATTAATATTGAAAAAATTAGAATACGAAGTCAATGACAGACAGCATGATAAAGAAATTGATTTGAATATATTTTGTAATTAACGAAATTCTATTACTACATATCTACTTTGTTTATGGCAGTGAGGACATTGTCATCCTGGAGCTAGAGCGATAGGATCTTA
>JAGLJW010000038.1 GCA_023142215.1 Candidatus Parcubacteria bacterium | reverse complement strand
AAGATTTTAGAATTTATACCAAAACAATTCATTTATGTATCATGCAATCCCAAAACTCAAGCACAAGATTTTATAAAATTAAAAGAAAAATACAAAGCAACTTCTTGGCAACTTTTTGATATGTATCCACAAACACCTCATGTTGAAAGTGTGTTAATCTTAGAAAAAACTTAGTATTTTAAAAAAATGGCAAATATTGACATTATTTTTAAAATATTATAATATATTATTATGTTAAAACAATTACAAAAAGCAATAGAATTAGCTAAAAAAACTGGTGATAAAATCATCGTTTTTGATAATCCACAGTCAGAAAATGCGTTTGTTGTTATGCCATTTGATAAGTATGAACAGATTGTATCTAAAGCTAGTTCAGAAAAAACCAATTTAAATAATCCTGAAAAAAAGGACTATTTGACACAAAATAAAAAAAATGATAATATGAATCAAGAAATGGCTGAATGGAAAAATGGTCATAATTTTGGTGTTTCTAAAGAAATAGATAAGTTAGATTTTCATAACATGATGGACGAGGAAGATTATGAGGAAGATTATGAAAATTACAATAATGAAATTGAGGAAGATGAGGAGAAAGATGAGGATTATTATAGCGACGATTTTAATGATGAATTTGATAATGAATATGAAGAAAAATATTTAAGTAATAAACCTAGGGCTAATAGTGGAAGTTGGAGCATACCAAGAAATAGAAAAACTGGTGCGACTGAAATGACTGATGAAGAAGAACATTATTTTGAAAAAATACCGTTTTAGTTTTACTGTGAATCAATTTAAATTTATATATAATTAATTAATATTACTACGACTGGTTTCCTTTTGGAAAAAAACTCCGAGTTTAATAAAAAACTCAAGGGGGTCGTAAAGGTTTAAAAAAATGGCAGAAGTTTTCGAAAGAAACAAACCGCATGTAAATGTGGGAACAATTGGTCACGTTGACCATGGAAAAACTACTTTAACAGCAGCTATCCTTAAAGTTTTAAAAGACAGAGGAATTAGTGCATCAGATAAAGATGTTAGTCAAATTGATGCAGCTCCTGAAGAGAAGGAACGTGGTATTACAATCGCTACAGCTCATGTTGAATATGAATCAGAGAAAAGACACTACGCTCATGTAGATTGTCCTGGACATGCTGATTATGTTAAAAATATGATTACTGGTGCTGCTCAAATGGACGGTGCTATTTTAGTTGTTGCAGCTACAGACGGACCAATGCCTCAAACTAGAGAGCATATCCTTCTTGCAAAACAAGTTGGTATTAAAAACATCGTGGTATTTTTAAATAAATGCGATATGGTTGAAGATGCTGAATTGATTGAATTAGTAGAAGAAGAAGTTCGTGAATTATTAACAAAATATGAATTTGACGGTGAAAAAACTAGAATCATCAAAGGTTCTGCTTTACAAGCTTTAGAAGATCCAAAAGAAAAAGGTGAACCAATTATGGAGCTTATGAAAGCTCTTGACGAAGCTATTGAGGAACCAGTAAGAGATCTTGAAAAATCTTTCTTAATGCCTATTGAAGACGTATTTTCAATTGAAGGTCGTGGAACAGTAGTAACAGGAAGAATTGAAAGAGGTATTGTTAAAGTTGGTGAAGAAGTTGAAATTATTGGTTTGAAAGATACAGCAAAAACAACTGTAACTGGTGTAGAAATGTTTAATAAATCTTTAGATAGAGGCGAAGCTGGTGATAATGCTGGTATTTTACTTCGTGGTACCAAAAAAGATGAAGTTGAAAGAGGACAAGTTCTTGCTAAACCAGGAACAGTTACTCCACATACTGAATTTGAATCTGAGGTGTATATTCTTTCCAAAGATGAAGGTGGAAGACATAAACCATTTTTCAAAGGTTATAAACCACAATTTTACATTAGAACAACTGATGTAACTGGTGAAGTTACTTTACCAGAAGGAACTGAAATGGTTATGCCTGGTGATACAGTAAATTTAACAGTTAAACTTATCAACGCAATTGCGATGGAAGATAAAATGAGATTTGCTATTCGTGAAGGTGGTAGAACCGTTGGAGCTGGTGTTGTTGTTAAAATTATCAAGTAGTTATTTTCTCCGCCTCTCACGAGAGACGGAGTATAATAATTAATTAATAATAAATTAAATTAAATAACAACTTAAATGAGTAAAGAAGAAAAAAAAGATTTGAAAACTACTGATGATTTTCAACAAAAAGTTAGAATTAAAATCAAAGCTTTTGATCATAAAATTATTGATCAATCAACAAAAATAATTATTGATACTGCTGAAAGAAGTGGAGCTCAAGTATTTGGACCCATTCCTCTTCCGACAGAAAAGAAAAAATACACTGTTAACAGATCCACATTTGTTAATAAATCAGCAAAAGATCAATATGAAATGAGAACTCATAAAAGACTGATTGATATTGTTGAACCAACAGCCAAAACAGTTGAGGATTTAACAAATTTAAGTTTACCAGCAGGAATTGACGTTGAAATTAAAATGTAATAATTGAACAAATAAAAAACACAGTTATTAAATAACTGTGTTTTTTATTTGTTTTAACTCGCTTTTTTCAGTTGAAAATGTTATCATTTAACTAATACTATGTCTATTTTTGATACAATTTTATTAATTATCCTTTCAGGCTTTATATTTTATGGCTTATTTTATGGTTTAATTCGTACTATTGGTATTTTATTCGGAGCTGTTATTGGAGCGGTTGTTGCTAGTCGTTTCTATGTCCAGATTTATAATTGGGTTGAGCCTGTTTTTATGGGACATGAAAATATCGGAAAGGTAATTATTTTTATTATTTTATTTTCTTTAATTAATCGTTTAGTTGGTTTTGTTTTTTATTTACTAGATAAAACCTATGGATTATTAACAATAATTCCATTTTTAAAAACTATAAACCGTTTAGGTGGGGCAGTGTTAGGTTTTATAACGGGTGGTTTTTTTCTCGGTATGATAATATTTGTTGTATCAAGATATTCATTCATTGAACATTGGCTTGGAAAATGGTTAGTAGATTCACAGATGGCACCATTTTTGCTTAAATTCGTAAACATATTATCACCATTACTACCCGAGGTTTTAAAAAAATTAAAATCTTTAATTTAATAAATTTATATGTATTTTTTAGATTTACTTGGCACTTTAGCTTTTGCAATTTCTGGAGCTTTTAAAGCCAAAGGAGCAAAATTAAATATTTTTGGAGTTATTTTTTTAGGTGTTGTAACTGCTGTTGGTGGTGGAACAATTCGTGATTTAATTCTTGGCAAAATACCATTGTTTTATTTAATTGATAAAAATTATTTATTGATTTCCATTTTAGCTTCAACAGCAATTTATCTTATGCCAATGTTTTTTAAACGTGGTTATTCTTTTTTTAGATTTTTAGACTCTTTAGGTTTAGCTACTTTTGCTATTATCGGAGTTTCAATTAGCTTTAACTATTTAGGAGGAGAAATTACTTTAATGTCATTTATTGCTTCAATTTCATTAGGTGTTTTTACTGGCTGTGGGGGAGGGATATTGCGTGACGCAATTATGGACGATAAACCTTTTGCTTTAATGCATGGTTCTAATTATATTAAATCTGCTTTTTTGGGTTCTTTGTCATTCTATATATTAATGAGTTATAATTTAGTTGGAGCTACTATTGTTTCAATAGCTATAATTATGTTTTTACGTGAATATGTATCGGAGTATGGAGTGTATAAAAGGATGATTAAAAAAAATGGGAAATAACGCCTGTCATTGCGAGGAGTCGGAGCAACGTGGCAATCTCATTCCACATCTCTGTCATTGCAAGCGAATGACGTGGCAATCTTATTAATCAAGCAATTTTGCGTAATTCATGAGATTGCCATGTCGTCGCTTTAGCTCCTTCTCGCAATGACAGTTTCTTGCATATATTACCGAGATTGCCATCCTCAATCAAGTTGAAGATAAACTCAGCTCCGACTTCTCGCAATGACAGTTTGTTGCGTATATTACTGAGATTGCCACGTCGTCGCTTTAGCTTCTCCTCGCAATGACAAATATTTTTATATTAAAAAACGGGAATTTTTATAATCCCCGTTATGTGCATTGTGTCTTTTTAATTTGTTATTATTGTGTCGCTCTTGGACTTGTTTTCTGATATGATCTGAAAACAAATTCTGTTCCAAGAAATATTACGACGAATGCCATTAACATAGCAGCTACAATAAGTGCTATGTATTGTTTGTATTGTTTGATTACTTCTTGTCCTTCAAGAAGTAATTTTTGACCTTCAAGAAGCTGGTTTGTTTTTAAGTCCATTTTTGCAAATTCTGCAATAATTAAATCGCCATTTTCCTTAAGACCATTTTTAATAGTCTTTTCTTTTTTTTGTTTTTCTATTATCTCCTTTTTATCATTTATTTCAAGTTCAAGTTCACTTTTTAAACTTGAAATTTGATTTTCAAAGGCTTGTTTTTGAAAGCTTTCATCTTCAAGCTGTTCTTGCAATTTACTAATCTCAGCTTGAGATAAAAGTAATTTTGGCAAAGGATTTCTGAACTCCTTTTTTAACATCTCCCAAGGAATAAAAAACTTATAACTTTCCGGCAAGGACTTAGCATCTTTAACGCTTAATCCGTTTTCTTCTAACAAGGTACGGTAATCTGCATTGCTAAAATCTCTGGCAATATGCCATGGAAAATATCCCTTTTTGCCCTGTACTGTAACTCCGCCCACTTTTTTACTGCCGTCATATCCGTATGGCGACGATGATGTTAATGGTTGGACTGTATCTACTTCTATTCCTATTGTTTTGGCGTATTGCAACAATTCATCAATAGTTGGAACTTCTTTTTCTCCAATAGCATTTGCCTTAGGAATTATCGCCAAAGATGTTATTGCAAAAGTCATAATTGCAACAAAAAATAATATTCTTTTCATTTTTTCCTCCAAAAATGTAAATTATTTAGTAAGAGAAGACTGGAGTTTAGTTAAAGTAATTCTTTCAAGACTTGGCGGAGTAGAATCTCCTGGTATTCTGGCTTTTTCGCCATGAATTCCAGCTCTTACCCAAAAAATTTCTCTATCAGTTCCTGGTTCTTGCAACTTTGCCATTTCTCTATAAATAGCTGAAAGATAGAAATGGCAGTCTTTAGCTATAATATCATTTGCATTATTTACAATTGCAATAGTTTTTGCAAAATCATCCTTGGCTTTCATGAGAGAGTTTTTAGACTTTGTTTCTTGATATACTATCAAGTTATATATACCTCTCCAAAACCTCTCTTTACATGATTTTTTTTCATCAAATGTTGTAAACAAGATATTGTCTAACTTGCTAATATTTTGTTCACAATACTTTACCAGCTTTGATTTCTTTTTTTGTGAAAAAACCTCTTCTGATTTCCAATAAAATTCTTCTGGATTATTAACTTTCAGGAAAAGTACTCCTAAAAACGCATTTGCTTCAATGAAGCTTGCCCCACTTGAATAACCCATGTTGGGATTGACCGTGAATCCAGTCATTGATGAAACAGCTACATTTGCAACCGATGTGAACAGACTTAAACCACCCGCTTTATTTTTTAACTTTTTTTCTCCTCCATCAATTTGAGAAATGGGTATTAAAATATTCGCTCCATGGTCTAAACCCCATTCTATTAAATCCATTGCCAAATCCTGCTTGTGTGGAGTATCATCTATACTATATTTAACTACGACTGCTACTTTCTTATAATCAAAACCTTCTTTAAAATTTTTCAATAGCCATGGAACCACGTAAAGTTCCTCAGCTTTTTCACTTTCGTAAAAAACTGTTGGTTTAGTTCGGATAGATTTTTTTACATCATCAAAATTTTTTCTGCCTCGCTTAGAAGAATGTTTTTCATATTCCTCTTCTATTCCTTTCTTATAAATACGAATTGTATCCCTGTTTATTTTGCGAGGGAAAATAGCAAAAACTGTTGTTGCTGATACATTATTTGGTGTATCAGATTTAACATCTCCATAATGCAAGGGGATAGCAGTTGGATCAATAAAGTTTCCACCTACTTGATTACCAAGACTTCCTACACTTCTGTTGTCTCCATTGTCATTACCATAATCAATTACTGGTCCTAAGATACTCCCACCTTGAGATAAGGTTGTCTGACTTTGCTGTGCATCATTTTCAACATTAACACTGCCTGCATACACATTTAAGGGATTCAAAAAAAACATTGTCAAAATTGAAATACTTATCGTTGTTCTTTTCATGACTTATTTCTCCTTTTTGTTGTTATTCAATTTTTAATGATCTTTTAAATATTCTTATGACTTCTATTTTTTATTTAAATAGGGGTCAATATAAAGATTTAAGTGAGTGGTAAAGTTTTTTTCATTACTTTACCACTCAATTTTGTGTTTATAACAAATCAAACTACTTTGTTATTCATGTCTCATTTGGAGCGTGGTGTTTTGATGAGCTCCTTGCCATGCTACCATATCAGGTATATCAACTATACGTTCATAGTGCTGTTCTAGTTGTCCTGTATAGTTAAAATTAGCACTATCATTTGGTGGCAAATTGTTGATTGTAAAATCAACTTTTATATCTTGCACCGAAATGGCTTGTATGGTTTTCCATCCGTCGTTTATGCCATCGTGAATTCCGACTGACTGATTAGCCAATGAAGACAAAGAAGTACCAGCTTCTATTAGTTGTTGTGGGTTTATTGGATTAATTTGTAGTCCTGTACAGCCTGCTTCCGATCCATTTTGGTAGATTATGCCTCCTCCTGTTGGCAAGTCTATTTGCTTCTCATATCCTTGCCAGGAGTTAATTTGAGTTTGAAGCAGTCCTTCAATCATTGGGATTTCGTTTTGTGGAACATTTGCCCACGTATTAAGCTCTGTGCCCATTTGTGTTATAACTGTATTATCAACTACAGCTCCAGTTATGTAATGGGAATTGTTTGAGCCAACATCTGCATGATGATTCAACACTGGTATTTCCATCGACACGTCTGGTACGTCTGGTACATCTGGTACATCGTCGCATGCATAAAGATTTGTATTTATTAGTAAAAAGAACAGAAAGGAAGCTACGATAAAAATAGAAAAATTTTTCATTTTTAATACTCCTTGTTTTTTGTTTTTTGTGTTTTGTGTTTTGTTTAAACTATCCCATTTTTCGCTGTTTGTTTTTATGTGTGTATACCCTCCTTATAGTTCGCTCTTTAAAATAAAAAAACAAAGGAATTAGCATGCCACACAAAGAAAACCATTTGAATGACAAGTAATTCTTTGTTATGGGTTATAAAATAATATAACAGCTCAAGGTAATATTTTAACCAAATTATACTTTTATGTCAATAGCTAAATGTTTAAAGATATTTTAGCTAATTTTAGCTAATTTAATATTCTAAAACCTAATTGACAAAATCAATTATTTTATTTTATTATTATTTTATTGCTAATAATGAACTTTCATTTTATCGTTTCCCATTGCAGATAAAATTAATTTATTCTAAAATATAAATATAATTAATTTTAATAAAAAAGATATGTCGTTTAATAATATTGAATTTAATAACAAACTTCAATCTAATAATAAAAAAGAAGCTTTTGAGAAAAAATGTGATAATCTTGATGGGATGGTAGAATTTTATATTAATGAGATAAAAAAGAGTTTTGAAAAATATAAGGAAGAGGACATTGTTAATGAAGATGGTTCTATCAATATGAATAATTATATGCGTAAAAAAAATGGACATTATTCAAAAGAAGAAGTAAAAAAAGATAGAAGACTGAAAGATGAAAAAATGCAGGACTGGGCAAAATATTTTTACGACATTGACGACAATGCTGATGAAGTTTATCTCCAAGAAAAAACCAAAGAATATCGTGATATTAAAAAAGCAGGGAATGGTGAAAAGTTGGAAAAGCTATTGTTTGTTAATTTAAATAAAATTCTAGCACCAGATTATTTTGTAATGCACTCTTCAGAATATGATGATCTTTCTAACGGAGTTGATTTTGTTATCGTTGAAGCTGATACTGGTATCGTAGCTTGTGGATTTGATAGTGTATATGATAATAAAGGTGGGGACAGATACAAGACTAAGGTTAAAAAATTACGAAAACAATCTGAGCATCATGGAACAAATCTCAAGTATGGTTTTATTTTTGAAAAAGAAAAGATAATAAAAAAAGAACTTACGAATTTACCAAATTTTTTTCTCAACATGAATCTTGAAGATATAAGAAAATTAGAAAAAGACATGAATTATCTTGTCGGAAAAAAACAAAAACCCAACAATTTAGAACTTGGAATTTTTGATAAATTAGTTATTTCTTTGGATGAGCAATTAAAAACTTATTCTGAAAATAAAAATATAAATCCTAAGGTTAAAGATAATTTAAAAATATTTGATTTTGTTTTAGAAAAAATAAAGAAAAACAGAGATGCTATGTTTGACATCTAAAATAATTTTAAACTATTGACACAATAAAGAATTTAATATATTATTTTTTAAGAAAGTTTAAAAGAGTTTTCTTTAATTTTCGTTGTTTTGTTCTTTGAAATGTAAACATAACGAGTTTAATTTTAAAATTCATCAAAAAAATAAAAATAAACAAAAAAAAGGGGGTACAAATAAAATACGTGGAAATTGTGATGTATCTAAAATTGGGCGTATTATTAAACGATTATTTTTTCAAAAGGAGAAAATCATGGCAAAAATTATTGTAGCATTAGATGGTTTGTCTGTGGAAACAGCTCTTAGTTTAGCTGCTAATTTATTTTGTAGCAATGTTATTTTCAAGGTAAATGATTTATTGGACAGTGAGTCTGGTCTCAAAATCATTGAAAAATTAAGTATATATGGGAAAGTTATGGATGATCCAAAATTTCATGACATTCCTAATACAGTAAAAAATAGGATTATGAAGCATATTATCTATAATCCCCTTTTTATTACTGTTCATGCATCTGGTGGTGTAGCTATGATGCGTGCTGCTGTCCAAAATTGCGATGAATCAAAAATTTTAGCTGTTACGGTTCTTACCTCATTAGGAGAAGAGGAATGTAATATTAATTTAGGCGGACCAACTAAGGCAAAAGTTTTGCAATATGCTAGAAATGCTGTTTTGGCTGGAGTTCACGGGATTGTTTCTTCGCCCCAGGAGCTTAAATTTTTGTCTCAATTTCCTGAGTTAGACTGTTTAATAAAGGTTACTCCTGGCATTAGACCAAAATGGCACATTGATCCAAATGATGACCAGTCAAGAATTACCACTCCAGCCGATGCCGTAAAAATGGGTTCGGATTATTTAGTTATTGGGCGACCAATTGTTGGGTCTGATGATCCCGTTGAAGCAATTAGAAAAACCAAAGAAGAGATTATGTTGGCTCAAGACGTATAAAATTATAATCAACCAGCCCCCGATCTTTTTTAGATCGGGGCTAAAATTCAACAAGGAGTAAAAAAATGAAAGAGAATATTTCCCCTTATAGTTTAATGGTAGAACTGTATAGAGAAAAATATATTCAAACTCTTTGGAATACGGATGATCTTGATAAACAAGAAAATGGCTGGGAATTAAAAGGTGGAATTTGGTCTCCTTGGTTTTTTAATATGAGGCCAGTTGGAAGTTCGCCTGAATTATTTTGCAAGTGCTGTGTCGCTATGGCTGATTTGATATCAACACATGAAGTTGATATGTTGGTTGGTGTAGAGATGGCGGGTATAAGTTTAGTTGGTGGTATTGCAGTTGCGTCATATAATAATGGAATCATGAGACCTGTTGGCTATACTAGACCTTTGCCAGAAAAAGTACGTACACCATTTGAGGCAATGCGACTTCTTAAATCTATGGATACTGATGTGGCTGGTTATGGTCAAAAAGATTTTGTAGAAGCAAGACTTTATGATGGTCAAAAAATAGCCATTTGTGATGATATGTCTATGAACCTTGGCAGTAAAATTATTGCCCGTTTAATCGTTCTTTGGATGGCTAAACAAAAAGGTATTTCAGTAGAATGTAATAAAATATTTTACATTCTAAATAGAAGTGGAATTAATCGTCCGGCCGGATTGAATTTTATTAATGAACCAGAACAAGGATTATATCCAGCATCACTTGAAGTTAATTATCTTATTGAGTTTGATGATTATTTGCCTGATTTAAAGCCTTTCATGAAAAAATCTGAGTTTGAAGTAATCTCAGAATTTCAAAAAAATCCTAGTTATTTTCAAGATGAAACTGTTCAAAAAGGTATATTGCAATTAGCTAACCACAGTAGACAATAAAACATCTGGCATATTATTAATTAATTTCTCAATAGTATAAAATTAAACTATTGAATAATTAAACAAGGAGATATTATCAATGAATGAATTACTGAAACGAACTGCTGATATGATTTTTGAAAAAGGAGCTTTTAAGTTAGAGCTTCATAATGAAAACGCAAATGCTCCATTTTCTATTAATTTAAAAAAGAAAGTTTATCACAAAGAAGGTTTGCTTGAAGCAAAAGATTTTAATCTTATTGCACAATGCTTATTTAACTTTATTTGTAATAAACATCTTTTATTTAATGGAATAGCAGCCATTCCCTGGACAGGTGAGTTTATTACAAGGGAAATTATGGATATTGCTTCAAAATTAAATAATCTTCGTTTGGTTTTTTTGAATAAGATAGAAATGGCACAAGAGACTTTAATAGTCCCAGTACCTAATTTTTCTTATTTTATTGGTCATAAAGTATTATTGATTAATGATTCAATTATCAAAGGAAATATGGAAATTAAAGCAATTGACGCCCTCCTGTGTGTTGAGCAAGAAATTATTGGAATAGTTGTGTTTATTGACTACAAGCAAGGAGCTAAGGAAAAAATTGGAGAAATAGGATATTCTGTGCATTCAATTTTCACAATTAACCAACTTCTTGATTATTATTATAAATCAGGAAAAATTGGAAAAGGTGAATATATAAAATGCATTGATTATCTTTTGTTGAGTTAAATGATTTGATAAGCTGTTTAGTTAGTCATGAGGTATTTAAATGGATGGATTATTTAAGCAAACTGCTGATGTAATTTTTGAGAAAGTTTCACTTAATACAATTGGTATTAATCTTATTGCACAATGCTTATTTGGTCTGATTGTTGATTTGATTATAAATAATCGTCCTTTTTTTCACGGAATGGCAGGTATTTCTCGTTTTAGTGATCTTATCGTGAATGAAATTGTAAGCATCGCTTCAAAACCACGTAATTTTCGTGTAATTCCACTGAACAAAAAAAAGATACAAAATCAACATAAAATAATACCTGTATCTGATTTTACTTATCCTTCCTCTGAAAAAGTATTATTAATTGATTATTTAACAATCGGAGCAGATGAAAAACTTACAGCAATCAAAGTTGTTGAAAGTGTTGGTCAAAAAGTCGTTGGTTTAATAACACTTATTAATAATGAACAAGGAGATAAAGAAAGAATTGAACAAGCAGGATATTTTGTTCACTCAGTTTTTAGGATGAGTCAATTAGTTGATTATTATCTTGAAATAGGAAAAATTAGCGAAAAAGAACATCAAAAATATATGAATTACATTAAAAAATAAAATTAAGTAGTTCAAACCAATCATAAAAGAAATGATTGGTTTTTTATTTACAAATTTGTCAAAATTTATGATATTGACATAATAAAATATTAATTATATCATTTTAAAAAAAGTTTCTTGAAACTTTTATTATTTCGCTCTTTAAAATATTACAAAAAATAAGGTATTTAAGTAATAAATAAAAAAATAACCATTAGATAATTAAAATTCTGAGGAGGAAAAAGAAAATGAATGCTGAAAGTAAGGTTAAGATTTTTTTTCTAATTGACGTTTCAACGGAAAATGAAGCTAGGGGTTTATTGGATGAGGTTACACCGCATGTTCAAGTTATCAAAATTGGCTATAAACTTATATGCAATGTTGGTATAGCCAAAGCTGTTGCTTTAGTCAAGGAATATGACAAAGAAATAATGCTTGATATTCAGATTATTGATATTCTGAGTATAATGACAAATTATGTAAGTGGAATATTCTCTAATAATATAAACTACTTTAGCTTAGAAGCATCAAATCAATATTGTGCTCCTGCATTTATAGCACGAGAGATAGATAATTTAGTATCAAATATGCTTAAGTTTGGTTTATTGTTTCCTAAAATAGTAGCAATTCCTTACTTGCACAATTGGACATTTAAAAATTTTGTTAAAAATGAAATAGCTCCAGATAATAGGTTGAAATGGCCAAAAATTGATAAGAAAGAGCAAGAATTTATTACTAGCATTGTCTTAGGGTGGGACACAACAATAGTCATAGCTGGAATTAATTATTTTTTAATTTCTTCAAGAGATATTAAAATCTTTAATAAAACTTGGCCCAATATGGAATTTATTTGTCAGGATATACATATTCCTTGGTTAAATTCTGATAACCAAAAACAAAACAAAACAATATCATCATATGAAGCTGTTAAAACTGGATGCAGAAATTTGATTATTGATTGGAAGATTGAAGATTACTCTAAAAAAATAATACCAGAAGCTATTAAAAAAGTTTGGGATGATATTGATCGTGCCATGGAAAAATCATAGTTTAAGCACAAAATAACCAATTACAATAAATGTGATTGGTTTTTTATTTTTATTTAAAAAATTTGCTTAATAGGACTATCATTCCTTAATAAGTTGTGGAAAAAATGTTTATTTTATTTTTATAAAAGTTTATAGACTTAATAAATTTTTAATAATGGAATTTTTAACACTTTAAAATTAATAGTTTGATTTTTTTATTGTATTCTTGTCAATTTTCTGCTATTATTTTTTTATGATTTAGCATATTATATTGTGTTTAATATATTTATAATATATTATTGCTATAATTTATTTATTATAAAATTAATTTAAATTGAAAATTACTTAAAAACATCTTGAAAGATTATAAGGTCGAACTTTCTGGGAGGGGAGCATGTTTTATTTTCAGTTAACATTAAATTTTTAACCGAAAGGTTATTTAATTAATTTAAACAAAAAAATATGAAAAAAATTATTTTAAGTTTAGCTATGATCGCTGCTGTTTCAGCAATGACATACGGCATAACAACTGCTTATTTTAGTGATACTGAAACAAGTACAGGCAATACTTTTACTGCTGGTATGATTGATTTGCAAATTGACAGCGAATGTTCTTATAATGGCTGGGAATGTATGGAAGATGGAACTGGAACAGATATAAACACTTGGCATTATAAAGATGTTGATGGAAATTGGACAAGCAACGGAATGGAATGTGCATGTAACTGGGATTTGAAAGATTTAACTAAAGATGCAAGAGATCCTGACACTCTAGCTCTTGTAAAAGGAGATAGATTTTTTGATTTTGGTGATATAAAACCAGGTGATTATGGTGAAAATACTATTAGTTTTCATGGAGCAAGCAATGACGCTTATTTATATGCTACTTTAATTGCAGTATCAGACAGAGACGTTACTTGTGTTGATCCAGAAAAAGAAGCTGAAGGTGAAGGTGTTTGCATTGAAGATGGTAATACAGGAGACGAAGGAAGTGGAGAATTAGACGAAGAAATCTTTTTCTTTATGTGGAAAGATGATGGAGATGCTTGTGCTAAAGTTGCTGGTGATAATATTTATGATCCTGCTTGTGGTGATAAATTTTTAGCTAAAGGATATGCAGGAACTGCTAGTACATTTATTAATCAAAAAATTTATTTAGGCGACCTCCCAGCTGGTAATACTACCTATGTTGGTGTTGCTTGGTGTGTTGGTGCCCCATTTGTACCAGGAAATACTGGAGAAATTATTTGTAATGGAGAACCTGTTGGAAATGAAGCTCAAACAGATACTTTTGTAGTTGGTGTTGAATTTGAATCAGTACAAAAAAGACATAATACGATAAATCCTGATGCTACAGTTGTACCTGTACCTACTCCATAATTTATAAGAATTTATAAAACAATTTGAATTCTTTTCATCTCTCCTTGGTCTAAAAATCAAGGAGGGTGAATAAAGGATTTAAAAAAGGTAGATATTAAAAAAGATATTGATATTTTTAACATAAAGTGTTAAAATTAGTGTATAAGTTTTAACATTTTTATTAAAAAATATGCTTTATCAAAGAAAAGTAACAAAAAACATTAAAAAATGGCTTTTTGAAAAAGAAATTATTATTTTAAATGGTCCTAGACAAGTTGGGAAAACATCACTTTTAAAATTAATAGAAGAAGAGTTAATTAAAAAGAAAGTTAAGAAAGAACAAATCTTTTATCTTAATTTAGAAGAAATTAAAATTCTAGACACTTTAAATAATGATCCTGAAAATCTTTTTAAATACGTAATTGATAAAGAAGTAAAAAACTATTTTCTTATAGATGAAATTCAGTATTTAGATAATCCATCTAATTTTCTAAAACATATTTACGATAAATATGCTGGAAAGATAAAAATTATTACTACTGGTTCGTCTAGCTTAGAATTAAAAGCAAAATTTCAAGATTCTTTAGTCGGACGAAAAGTGTCATTCCTAGTTAACCCTTTAGATTTTGAGGAATTTCTGGAGTTTAAAAGTTTTTCTCATTTGGATTATTTAACAAAAGAAGATTTGCCATTAGACATTAAAAGAGATTTTGATAATAGCTTAAGTGAATATTTAATTTATGGTGGAATGCCAGCAATAGTTTTGCAAGAAAACAAAAGCTTAAAAGAAAAAATGTTAGATGAATATGTTGGAGCTTATATCAATAAAGATATTAGGGCAATCGGAAAAATTAAAAATATTGCTCATTTCAATAATTTAATAAAAATTTTAGCTTCTCAAATTGGAAACTTATTAAATATAAATGAATTAAGTAACACTGCTGAAATTTCACGAAGAGATACAGAAAAATATTTAGATTTATTAGAATTCACTTTTGTTTTAGATAAAATTTTACCATTTAGGAAAAATATAAGAACACAAGTTACTAAAATGCCTAAAATTTATTTTTTTGATTTAGGTATCCGTAATGCTATTTTAGGAAATTTCTTAGATTTAACGAGTAGGCAAGACACGGGTGGTATGTTTGAAAATTTTGTTTTTTCAGAATTAAAGAATAAAGCAAAAGATAAAACATTCTTTTATCGCTCTGTTTCTAAAACAGAAATTGATTTCATTATTGAACAAAAAGCAAAAATTATATTAATGGAAGTTAAATGTAAAAAACTTACTAAACCAATTGATGCTAGAATTTTACAGAATTTCATGGAACGAGAAGAAAATGTCAAAGAAGCTATTGTTGTTAATTTAGATTTTAATTATCAAGATAATTTAATTAAATATATTGATTATCGTTTTATTGAAAAATCATGTTTAAAGTAATTTCATATATTTTTTATACAATTGTTGCAATAATTGCTTTATTACTTATTATTCCACTTTTCCCATTACCTGGAAACTATCAAATTTTTACAGTTCTCTCAGGTTCAATGGAACCAGAAATTCACACAGGGAGTGTTGTTATTGTTAAGCCAGTTGATAATTATGAGATTGATGATGTTATTACTTTTGGAAAAACAAAAAAAACCCCAACCACTCACAGAATTCATGATATACAAGTTAGTGTAGGAAATCCTATTTACAAAACGAAAGGCGATGCAAATAATGCTCCAGACAGTACAGAAATTACCAAGGATGAAGTTATAGGTAAAGTATTACTTTCTGTACCTTATGCGGGATTTGTAATATCAACAGCAAAAAAACCTTGGGGATTTGCTTTAATCATCATCATTCCAGCTTTGATAATTATCAGTGATGAAATAAAAAAGATTTGGTTGGAAATTAAGAAGATGAAGGGAAAGAAAGAAGAAGAAAAAGATTCTTAGGATGCTTAAGATTCTTAGGATTCTTGAGATAATCTTTAAAAAAAAGTTATCCTAAGAATCCTAAGAATCCCAAAAGTCCCAAGAATCTTAAATAATACAAACTATGCTAAAATCATTTAGAAAAATTATTGTTATATTGTTAATCATCGGACTAAACTGGTCTGCACTTTCTGCTATTAATGGAACAGTGGCTTATTTTAGTGATATTGAAATTTCAGAAAATAATACTTATAGTGCAGGAACTTTAGATTTTTCATTAGATGGTAACGGAATTAATGAAAGAGATTTTAAAAAAGGAGATGCTACTAGCACAACAATCAATCTAATTAGCAGTAGCACAATAAATGTTAACTATACTGTTTTAACAAAAATTTCTCAGAATAATAATAAATTTTGCAATAAATTACATTTAATTGCCAAATTAAATGGAATAGAATTATATAATGATGAGTTAATAAATTTTTTATCATCAACTACAAATGCAATTGGGCAATGGAATTTTAAAATATCTTCAAAAAGTACAACAACGGGAAAATGTGAATTTGATTTTGTTTTTCGGGGATTTCAAGATAATTTAAGTTATGGAAAAGGTTTTTTTGATGAGGAAAAAATAAGTAATTCAATAGAAGATACTGCATCAACACCTGAAAAAACTAATATCAAAGAAAATACTAGCTCTTGTGGACCTGCAACTCATGTAGTTATTAATGAAATTTATACAGACGAAACAGACGATTGGATTGAACTATACAATCCAACTGATCAAAATATAGATTTGTTAGCTGGTAGCTATAGACTTGAAAGAAGAACAACAGCTGGACCTGATACAAGCTTGTTTATGGAAATTGGGAATTTAGATCATGGTTCATATCACGGTTCACATCCTAATGGAACAACAACAATACCTGCTTATGGATTCTACTTAATTGTTAGAGATAATGCTAATGCTGATTTAATTAGTAAAGCAGATGCAATTGGTACTCATGCTGGCTTTATATTAACTGATAGTAATACTATTTATCTTGCCACTGGTCCAGTAGCTGGACCTCCTAACGACGTAACCGATTCTGATGTAGTAGATCTTGTTGGATATGGTTCCGCATTAAGCCACAGAACTGCCCCTGCTATAAATCCTAGTGCAAACCAAAGTATTGAACGTGGATTAACAGGCTATGATAGTAATAATAATTTTAAAGATTTTACAATTAAAAATAATCCAACTCCAAGAAATTCTAGCGGACATGGAAAATCTGATATTGTTATTAATGAATTTTTAGCTTCTACAACTATCAATAGCGTTTATGAAGAATTTATTGAAATTTATAATGCTTCAAGCTCAATTATTAATATTGAAAATTGGAAAATTAAAATTGGAAATAGTACTGCTACAACATCAATTAATTTAATCGGAGATATTAATCCAAGTGGTTTTATTACTAAATATATTGATAAAAATATTCTACAAGCATCCAGCACTATTACAATTTATAACGAACTTGGAAATGAAATAGATAAAATTTCATATTACGGAGCAGATATTCCTGATAATTCTTTCGCAAGAATCCCAGACGGTAGCTCTAATTGGGTTGATCCAAAACCAACTCCTGAGAATACAAATGTAACTCCTGATAATTTAGATTTTGCTGGACTTGACTTAAATGATTTAGAATTAATTGAAAACAGTGAAAAAATAAAAGATGATATTGATAATGATAATGAAAGTGATGAAAAAAATGAAGAGAATAACGAAGATGAAGAGGAAGAAGTAAATAACGACGTGACTATTAATGTAAGCGGTGGAAGTGGTGGAAGTAATGAAGAAAATAATGATACTGATGCCGATGATGAGATTAATAATGTTACTGATGGAGAAACAGATGAAAATGATGTAGACAATGAAACGAATAATGAAAATGATAATACCGATGATGCAAATGATAGTATTGATAATGATATTAATAATAATTCTGATGACAGTGGAACAGACGAAAATAATAATACTGATGATAATGTTAATGACAACACAGACGATAGTGGTGATGTTGACGAAGAAGAAACAAATGAAAATGATACAAACGATGAAACAGATAACATTAACGATAATGAAATGGATAATGAAAATGATGATAGCAATGATACTACAAGCGCAGACGAAACAAATGATACTACTAACAATGAAAATAATGAAGATGGTGATAACAATTCTAATGAAGAAGAAACAGATGATGCTGATGTTGATAATAATGAAGGAGATAGTGAAAATGTTAACAATGGAGACGATGATATTAATAATGATAACGAAGAAACAGATGATACAAACAGCGAAATAAATAATAACAATGATGATGATGATAGTGAAGAAAGTGATGAAAATGTTAACAGTGAAGATAATAATACCAACTCAGATGGAAATGAAACAGATAAAGATGATACAAATGATGAAATAAATAACGATAATGAAACTGAAGAAAATGCAGAAAATAAAGAAGAAAAAGATGATAGTGATAACACTGAAACAGAAGAACCAATGGAAACAAGCAGTGAAGAAGAAACAAATACTGAAGCTAAACAAGAATCCAATGAACAGGAACCTCAATCAGAACCAGATGAACCAAAACCAGAATCAAAGCTAGAACTTGAACCAGCATCTGAATCAGAACCAGAATCAACACCAGCACCAGAACTAACACCAGAACCGAAACCTGAGCCAGCGCCAGAACCTGAACCAGTGTCAGAACCAGAACCTGAATCTAATCCAACACCAGAGCCAACATCTGTGCCAGAATCTAATTAAGATTAAAAAATATGATTACAAAAATATCAAAATTTATTTGTTTAACAATGATTGCAATTGCAGGAAGTTTTTTAGTTGCTAGCACAACCTTTGCACAACAACTAAATGAAGTAAAAGTTGAAATACGAAATAGTGAATCAGATCCTTGGGAACTGTTATGTGTAAATGATGATTGTTCAGGTGCACCTGCTTTATTTTATGATGTTAATTTTTTGCCTGGTGATACAGTAAAAAAATTAGTTAAAATAACAAATGAAGATGTTTCTGGTGATGGAAGTGGAGAAACGCGAGATATAATTATTGAAGCAATTGACATAGAAAATCCTTATTTAGGAGTACCCTTTATTAGCGATAAATTTGGAGACATACTACATTTTAAAGTTAAAGCATCTAGTACAGGAAATATTTTATACGAAAAAACACTTACTGCTTTTTTTGATGAAAATGGGGATACTTTCATTGCTACAATTGATAATAATGATTCTAAAGAATTTATTTTTTCAGTTTATTTTGATACCACAGGAGACAATAGATATCAAGAAAAATCTTTAAATTTTGATATTTTATTTGGAATAGAGGGAGAAGAAGGCGGTAGCGGTGGTGGAAATGGTGGAGGAGGAAGTGGCGGTGGCGGTGGAGGATTACCTCCAGGCTTAACAATTATTAATGAGTCGGCAACTTCAACGGGATGTACAACAGCTACTATTAGCTGGCTTACAAGTTATAATTCAACCAGTCAAGTTATTTATAGTACGTCTCCAGATCAATTTATTTTAAGTAGCACAACACCAAATTACGGATATGATCATGCTTCCTCAACAGATGATTCTGTTAAAGTAACATATCATACTATTAAATTAACAGGGCTAGATGAAAGTTCTACATATTATTATAGATGTGTTTCTCATGCTTCACCTGCAACCATTGGTTATGAAAGAAGTTTTACGACATGTAATTGCCCAGTTGAAGAAGTTATTGTTTTAGGCGAAGAGGGCTTAGCCGAATTAACAATAAATAAAACTGTTAATACTGAATTTGCAAATGCTGGAGATACTATAAATTATAAAGTAAATATAGCAAATATCGGTAATATGACCGCTTATAACACTATATTGATTGATACTCTACCAACAGAACTTAGCTTTATTGACGGAAATAATGCTTTGAAAACATGGCAAATTGGAGATTTTGAGCCTGGTCAAACAAAATTAATTGAATATGATGTTTTAATTAATAAAACTGCCGTAAATGGAATATATACAAATTTAGCACAAGTAAGTGCTGATAATCATGAGCTTATTAGTGCCTTTGCTAATGTAAACATAGAATTAGCACCAACTGGTTTTAGCGTAAAAGAATTTGTCTTTTTAATTTTAGCGTTTATTATATTTTTTGGTCTCGCAACAACATTAAGAAAAAAATATTTGCAGTAATTTATGTTTGAAATAAATAAAAACAAATTAATTAAAACTCTAGTTTTCATGCTAGAGTTTTTAGCTATTGGTATTATAATTTATTTAATAGCTCTGCCACTTTACCCAATGGCAAAATACAAATTATCATATCAAGACAAATCTTCAAATATTGATTGGCAAGATTATGAAACTGTTAAACAAAAAACAGATGAAATTTTAAAAGATATTTTATCGGTTTCAGAAAATAATCAAAACAATATAGAAGAAAAAGATATTGAAGAGGAAAAAAAACAAACAGAAAAAAATTCTAGCTCATCACCAACACAAACAGGTATCGCAAGCAAAGAAACACCACAAAAAAAATATAACACTTCTACCAATCGCATAGTCATTGCCAAGATAGGTGTTAATGCACCAATTATTGAATCAACAAACGGAGACTCTGCTTTATCACAAGGAGCTTGGCGAATACCAGAAAGTTCTACCCCTGACAAAATAGGCAATACCGTAATTACAGGACATAGATTTAAATATTTACCTCCAAGCAACTTAACTTTCTATTTATTTCACAAACTTGAAAAAGGAGATATTGTTTCAATAATTTGGCAGAAAAAAAATTATTATTACAAAATAAATGAAATTAAAATAGTTAATCCAAAAGATCTTTCCATTTTAGAAAAAACAGAAAAATCAATTTTAACTTTATTTACTTGTAATCCAATTTATTCACAAAAAAACAGATTAGTTGTAATCGGGGAGCTGATTGAAGATTAATCTTTTATTACATTTTTATCATTTCGCATCCGTTATATTACGAAATAACAAAATATTTTTACTTAAAATAATTTTTCTTTGTCATTTTAAACGAATGTAAAAAACCACTTCCCATATTAAATTTAGTGTAAAAAGTTAGAAAGTCTAAAGTGTTCAAGAAAATGAAAAGGCCACATAGCTATTATACTACGTGGCTTTTTTATTGTGCTTAATAATCAGCAACTAAATTATCTTGGGAGTTCAAATTTTGGGCTACTTCGCCTGAACATTCTTTGAAGAAGTTCAACATGACGACCAGCTGGACAATTTTTCAAACCGTCCCGAACATTGTAAAAAAACCATACAATCCTTTTATTACCAGTACGATCACGAAATTCATGTACCTTTTTAATGAGCATAGTTATTGTTTCATGGTCATCAACAAGCATATTCTTGGCAACATGCCTAAAGTCATTAGCAGTTTCTGCCAAATCAAGTTGAATTTCATCATATGCAACTATTCCCTTTGTGCCTTTAAATTTATGTTTCAAACCACCCTGTGTCATTTGATCATGACTTAGTTCCTGTTTCTTGCGCTTATTATATTCTTTTTCTGACACTATTCCTTTTGCCTTTAATTGATCGGCTAAACTATTCATTAAAACCTCCTATATTAAAGTATTTTTCAAAACAGAATCTATTATTAGCAATAAGGACAGTGTATCACAAAAACTATTTCTTGTCAAATTTGACAAAATATTCAAACTATGCTACATTGCTATAGTACATATGTTCTTTATATATTACGGGTTAAAAACAAGTCGGTTGTGAAACTAGCTTATTCTTAATTTGTAATCCAACAAGAAATACCAATTCCAAAAGGAGGAAACAAAAGATGAAAATAAATTTCAAAAAGTTAACAAGGGCTTCTGTATTGCTGGTGAGTTTGTTCATCATTGCTTTTACCTCTCCCACCATTGCGGAAAGTAACAATGACAATAAAATCAATAAGCAGGTTGCTAAAATAAACAAAGTAGAAATTCAAGATCCCTTGATTAACGGTTATATTGCCAAGGCGACCGATTGGTTGAAGTTAACTAAAGAGCGTGCAAGCAATGGAAACATTGATGCCCATGTTGGCTATATCCGCAAATATGCAGAGAAAGCCAGTATTACTATGGAAGACATTGGGACTTCTGAAGAAGAGATTGCAAGTCTCTTGAAAATTGGCTATACTGCCGAGGCAAGCAATTGGTTGAAGTTAACTAAAGAGCGTGCAAGCAATGGAAACATTGATTCCCATGTTGGCTATATCCGCAAATATGTGGAAAAAGCTAATATTACCATAGAAGATATTGGAACTTCCGAAGAAAAAATTGCAAGTCTCTTAAAAACTGGCTATACCGCTTACGCACGGATGTGGCTCAAACTCATTCAAGAGAATGCCAACCAATACAGCATTGAGTTCAAAATCAATTATCTTCGGCAATACGCTGAACTCGCAGGTGTTACGATAGAACAGCTTGGGATAACCGAACAAGAACTCCGAGACAGTATTGAATATTGGAATTAAGAAATTAATAGAGGACATTAGCTAGAGGACATTAGCGATTTCGCAATGTCCTCTCTTTTTTTGTTTAATTATTGTATATATCAACAATGACCTATAAAAAATCATAAAATCATTGTGTCATTCTGAGCTTGTCGAAGAATCCCGTTATGAATGCAATATCGCATAATTATCGGGATCCCCGCCTGAACTCGGACGGGCAGGCTTCGGCTATCGCTCAGAATAACATTTTAGGGTCAGTAAGCAGTTACTTTTAAATTACTTTGATAATTATTCACATTTTTGTTATACTTTTATTATGAAATCTTCTAAAAATACAAAAAAGAATAATATAAAAAAATGGATTTTTTATTTAATATTATGGAAATTCGTTGTTAAATTATTTTCTTCAAAATTTTTTAAAAAAGATAGAAAAAAAATTTGTACTAATTTTAAACATTTTTTGAGTGAAGAAAAAGGCGAAATTGAAGAATTGGCAAACGGAGAAGAGGGAATCAAAAGATTCTGTTGTGATTCAGCTTCTATTTTCCAAGAATATTTTATACCGAGCGAAATAAACGGACACAAGCCAAAAATTTTAAGAACTAAATCCTTAATAATCATTGCTATTATTTTGGTTGTTATTAAAATAACAGTGGCAGGATATTTATTTTTTATTTGTCCAAATCAGGCAAAAATGTCGGAGCTAATCACTAAAAATATTTTAGAACTAATTAATGTTGATAGAAAGAATAATGGAATAAGTGAATTAACAAATAATTCCGTGTTGAATGGTGCAGCACTTGATAAAGCTAAAGATATGATTGAAAAGGATTATTTCGCACACAAAAGTCCCGATGGTCGCATGTCTTGGAATTTTATTAACAGAGTAGAATATCCTTATCTGTTTGTTGGTGAAAATTTAGCAATGAATTTTACTTCAGCCCAAACAGCTCATGGAGCGCTAATGCTTTCAGAGACACATAAAAAAAATATTTTAAATGCTAAATATTCTGATATTGGTTTAGCAATATTAACTGGAGTTATTAATGAAAAAAAGACTAATATTTTAGTGCAAATTTTTGGTAATGCAAATAGTGTAAAGCCAGCAACAGTTTTAGTAGTAAATGATCAAGAAATTAAAAAACCAGTAGCAATTTTAAAAGATAAAATAATAGAAAAAGAAATTCCAGCACAAGATTCAGAAGTTAAAGTTAAACCAATAAGCATCACCAAAGAAGAAATAGAGAAAGTAGAAGAAACAAAAGAAACAGAAAGTATAAATAAGGAAAACAATGTAAAAAATGCAGAAAAAATAGAAAATATGACAGAAATAGAAAGAATGAAAAAAATACTTGCTCAAAATTTAAAAAATGATATTATAAAGAAAGAAATACCAATACCTGTTTTGAGTACTAAAATAAATAATACCAATATTGATTTTAGCGGAATGAATACTGATTTAAATGAAGTCAAAGCTTTTAGTATAGAAACTAAAAAAGAAGTTACAAAAGCAACAAGTATAATAAAAATATCGCATTACATTTTTTATATTGCTTTAATATTAATCACAATTTCTTTGTTAATTAATATAGTTGTTAAATTTGGTGTTCAACATAAATTATTAATTACAGAAAGTATTTTAGCAATAGTTTTTATAATTAGTTTAATTCATGTAAAAACAAGTTTTTTAGAATACGTTTTAGAAAAGGTTTTTATTGTTTAATTAAATATAATTATTGATTAACAAAGGTAACATCCATGTCATCCTAAAACGGAACAAATACTACACACTATTGTCATCCTGGAGCTAGAGCGATAGAATCTCACAAATTACGCAGAGTTGCATAATCAATGAGATTCTATCACTACCCCGCCAATTGGGCGGGTTCGTTCCAGAATGACAAGCGGTACCGTAATATTCTACTTCGTTCTAGAATCTATTCTTGATTTGATTTGAAGGATAACAGCATTGATAATAATTATAATTAAACCACAAATAAAAATGGATAAAATCAGAAATTTTTGTATAATTGCACACATTGATCATGGAAAATCTACAATATCAGACAGAATGTTGGAAATTACAAATACTGTTGAAGATAGAAAAATGAAAGCCCAATTGCTTGATAGAATGGACATTGAACAAGAGCGGGGAATTACTATTAAGTTACAACCAGTAACAATGGAGTATAAAGGATACACTTTAAATTTGATAGATACTCCTGGTCATGTAGATTTTACCTATGAAGTAAGTAGATCATTAGCGGCTTGTGAAGCGGCTATTTTGCTTGTGGACGCAACTCAAGGAATTCAAGCTCAAACACTTGCAAACTTATATTTGGCAATGGACCAAAATTTAACAATTATTCCTGTTGCTAATAAAATTGACTTACCAGCTTCCAATAAAGAAAAAACCAAACGGGAAATAATGGAATTGCTTGGATGTAATGAAGATGAAATTTATTATGCATCAGGGAAAACTGGCGAAGGAGTTCCCGAAATTTTAGATGCTATTATCAAAAAAGTTCCAGAACCAAAAGGAAATCCAGATGCTCCACTCAGATCGTTAATTTTTGATTCTAATTATGATGAATATAAAGGTGTTGTTGCTTATATTAGAGTAATAGATGGAGAACTTAACAAAAAAGATAAAATTAGATTGTTGGCTACAATGGCAGAAAGCGAAGCACTTGATGTTGGAATTTTTAAACCAGATTATTTATCAACTGGAAAGTTAAAAACTGGTGAAATTGGATATGTTGTAACAGGTTTTAAAAATGTAACAGAATGCGGTGTTGGAGATACTTTGACTATTAATAAAAAAGGTTTGGAGATTAAATCACTTAAAGGTTATTCGGAAGTAAAGCCAATGGTATATGCTGGTATTTTTCCTAAAGAAGGTAATGAGTTTGAAAATCTTCGTGATGCAATTGATAAATTAAAATTAAATGATTCGGCTTTGGTCTATGAAGCAGAACATTCTGATGCACTTGGTTTTGGTTTTAGATGTGGCTTTTTAGGAATTCTACATTTAGAAATTTTTCAAGAAAGATTAAAACGAGAATTTAATATTGAATTAATTGTAACAGTTCCGAGTGTTTCATATAGAGTTTATCAGAAAAATGGTAAAAAATTAATCGTACGAACTCCACAGCAATTTCCAAAACGAGAATTAATTGAATATAGTGAAGAGCCATGGGTAAGTTTGGATATAATTACACCATCAAATTTTGTTGGAGCAATCATGGGTTTAGCTCAAGATAAAAGAGGAATTTATAAAAATATTGAATACATAGATGAAACACGAGCTATTATTCATTATGAAATTCCAATGAGCGCAATACTTACTGATTTTTATGATAAAATAAAAAGTGCAACTCAAGGCTATGCCTCTATTAATTATGAATTTTTATCTTACAAAAAAGCAGATGTGGTTAAAATGGATATTCTAGTTGCTGAAGAACCAGTTGAATCATTATCTGTGATTACTTATGCGGATGACATACAAAAACGGGGCAAAGAAATTGTTAATATTTTAAAAGATAGTTTACCAAGACAAATGTTCGTAATTAAATTACAAGCATCAGTCGGAGGTAAAATTGTCGCTGGTGATAGATTATCAGCCATGCGAAAAGACGTAACAGCAAAACTTTATGGCGGAGATGTAAGTAGAAAACGAAAATTATTACAAAAACAAAAAGCTGGAAAAAAGAAAATGATGGCATCAGGAAAAGGAAGCGTTGATATTCCATCAGATACATTTATAAAATTATTAAAAAAATAATTCCTATCACTGCAAACAAATACTACACCCCACTGTCATTCTGGAACGGAGCGAATGCGTAGTGATAGAATCCCATTAATTATGCAACCTTGCGTAATTTATAGATCCTATCGCTTTAGCTCCAGGATGACAGTAAGACAGTGTTCGCTTGCAATAACAATGTTGTTTTCGCTAATTACATAATCACAAATTCAATTAATTATATAATAAGAAATTTTTGTCATTATTTTCAGTAAAACAAAAATTCAATAATATGAAGAAAAAAAAAGTTGTTAAAATTGTTTGGATAATAATAAGTGTTATTATTATATTTACTATGGTCGCATGGACTATCGGATTAGCATTTATATAAAGAGCAGAGACAATAAAAAATTTGGAATCAAATAATTAAAATTGCATAAATGAAAAATTATATTAATTTTATTTTTTATTATTGTGATTTTATGGTATAATATATGTAATTGTTAATAACTTTTTATTAAGTTCCATTAATACTCATGCTAAAAAATAAAAATAATAAAATAGGGTTTGACGCCTTTCTTTTTGATACTTTTTTTAAAAAGCAGGATCGGTTTTTTGATATTGATGAATCAAACAAAAAAAGGAAAAATACTGAAACTACAAAAAAAGTAAAAAAAGAAGTATCAGCAAAATCAAGCTTAGTCTCATTAAATATTAGTAAGAAAAAAATAAATAAAAAAGCTTCAAACAAAAATGATTTTAATGAAATTTTAAATAAATTTTTTCCTGGGGATTATAAAAGCAATATTGATATTGATGATAAGATGGTAAAAAAATGGTCTGATACTTTTTCAGAGATGAAAAAAGATGCAAGATCATCACGCAATGCTTTAAATAGCAATCTTTCTAGAAAAGAAATTGATGAATGTAGAAAAGTTTCACTCACAATCAAAGACAGACTTAACATAAATAATAATTCAATTGTATTGGAGCGAGAAATAGGTTGGTCAACTCAATTAGCTGCACTTAGCTTGGCAGTGTTTGCAATTTCATCAATGGTATTTAATTCAAATCCAGGGATGTCCAAGAATGCTTTAGACAGAATTGGCAAAATGACTACAACTCCAATTGAAAATATTAATAAGTTTAAAATTGCATTACTTACTCCCACGCTACCAAATTACACAAAAGTTAAATATGTTCCAAAAATTGAAATTACCAAAAAAGATTTAGCTTCTTACATCGTAAATAATCATAAAAATATAAAAACAGATATTTCTGGCAAACCTGTTATTACTAAAATAAATAAAAATGTAATTGGTGGGAAAATAGCAGGAGTAGTAGAAATTCGTGATCAAAAAATAAAAGAAAAACAAAGAAATATTCATAACTTAATCAACGAAGGAGAACAGTTAGTTTTTGAAATGTTAAGAAATATTTTGAACAAATAATTTATACAGTAAAAACATTAGAAAAACTTTCATTTTGTGAAAGTTTTTTGTTTTGACAGTTCTTGATATTACTGATAAAATTGTATTATATTTTTAATTTAAATAAATCAAATGAAAAAAATTTTAATAATCGGAGGAAAAGGTAATTTAGGGGTTCAATTACAAAAAGTTTTTGCAAATGAATATAACGTTATTTCATTTGATAAAGAAGAATTAGACATTACAAATAGAGATTTGGTATTAAAAAATATTAAAAATATTAATCCTGATATTTTAATTAATTCTGCCGCGTATAATGCTGTAGATAATTGCGAAAGTAGTGATAGCGAACTTGAAAAAGCTAAAAAAATAAATGGATACGCCTTAGGATATTTAGCGGAAGCAACTTTGAAATCTAATGCTATATTGATTCATTTTTCATCAGATTATGTATTCAGTGGTAATAAATCAAAACCTGAATTCACTGAAAATGACATTCCTAATCCTATAAACAAATATGGAAAAACAAAACTGCTTGGAGAAAATAAGATTCTAAAATTCAAAAATAAAGAATTGAAGTATTATATAATCAGAGTTTCAAAATTATTTGGACCAAAAGGCGAAAGCGATGTGGCTAAACCAAGTTTTTTTGATGTTATGTTAAGTCTTAGTAAAACAAATAATCAATTGGACATTGTTGATGAAGAAATAAGTTGTTTTACATACACACTTGATTTAGCTGAATTTACAAAAAAGTTAGTTGAATCAACAAAAAATTATGGAATTTATCATTTTGTCAATGAGGGTAGCTGTACATGGTATAAGGCAACAAAAGAATTATTTAAAATTGCAAAAATAGATATTAAAATAAATCCAGTATCTTCAGACAAATTTCCACGACCAGCAAAAAGACCAAAATATTCAATATTGAAAAATACAAAATTTGAAAAACTTAGAAACTATAAAGATGCTTTGAGAGAATATCTAAGCATTAACTCTAAAATCTAGAATCTTAAATCTATCCACTAGCTGGTGGATCGTAAATCCTAAATCCTAAATCTTAAATCTTAAATCTAAATATATGAAAGGAATAATTTTAGCAGGAGGCAGGGCAACACGGCTTAGACCTTTGACAAAAGTGACATCAAAACAACTTTTACCGGTTTATGACAAACCGATGATTTATTATCCGCTAGAAG
>JAGLJW010000037.1 GCA_023142215.1 Candidatus Parcubacteria bacterium | reverse complement strand
CAATAGCCACTCTTTGTTGTTCCCCTCCCGATATCTCCTGTGGATAACGATCCATTTTATCATGAAGCCCCACAATTTTCATTACATGTGGTACAATTTTTCTAATTTTACGATATTTTTCGCCACAAACTTGCATTGCAAAAGCTACATTTTCAGCAATTGTCTTTTTTTCAAGCAATTTAAAATCTTGAAAAATAACACCAATCTGCCTTCTAAGAACTGGAATTTGTCTTTGTGATAAATTAGTAATATCCCAACCACCAACAATAATTTTTCCCTTATCCGCTTCCACTTCCCCAATTAATGTTTTTACTAAAGTTGTTTTCCCTGTTCCTGATTGCCCCACAATAGAAACAAATTCTCCAGGTTTAATATGGAGATTTATTTTATTTAAAGCATTAACATCCTTACTATAAGATTTTGTAACATTTTGATATTTAATCATATGTGAATAAATAAATTATAACAGAAAAACGAATTAAGAGCAAAAAAATTATAAATCTAATATAACTGGACTTATTAATTAAAAAACCGCCTCAACATTTTTATTGTATTGGCGGTAATAAATAATCTTTTAATTTTCTCAAGCTTAGAACTGATTCTCAAATGCTTTAATAGCTTTTTCCACTGTATACTCAGTTTTAAAACTAAGCGTCACAACGCTATTGAATTCAAGGCACGCAAACATAGCCATATGCTGTATATTTGGTATTACTGTATTTAATTTGACATCATTTTCATTAATTCCGAGTTGTTCAGCAGTGGTTTTTATCACGTAATCCTTTATTTTGGTATCCATTACGATCTCCTCTCTTTTTTATTAAAGAACTGAAAAAAATCCTTATACGAATTTCCAATCAAAAAACTTAATTACAGTATACACTATTCAATACTACTGTCAAGACACGTTTCATTCATTTTATGCTATATCTAGTAATAGTATCAATAATGCAACATTATTTATAATCTAATAAAATTAAAAAACCTCTAATTAGTTTTCAATTTTTGAGCCATTTCTTCATCAGTCATTCCGAACGGATTAACCTTCTTTTTCTCTTCTGAATCATTATCTTCAATTTCTTCATTAATCACTACATCACCACTCTCTTCAACATCTAAAACTTTTTCTGTGTGTTTTTTCATTTTTCCATAATCAAGCAAAGTCAATACATCTCTATTCCTTTCTGCTTCCGTTTCCGAATTAAAAACAACAACCGTAATATCATCATTGTCTTCATTTTTTATTCCCATAACCAAACAATAACCAGCCTCATTTAAATATCCTGTTTTAGATACTGTAACATTTTGAAACCAATCCCACCTGACAATATCATTTCTATTTTGCATCCACTTACCTCTGACAGGAATATAATATTTTTTTTGTTTTGTAATTTCACTAATTAATGAATTTTGCATTATATTTTTCATTAACTTTGTATAATCATAAACTGTACTATAATTTTCAATTGATAATCCTGTTGGATCTGCAAATATAGTTGAATTAGCTTCACATTCTTTTGCTAAATTATTCATGCGATTAATAAATTCCGTTCGCTCCAATCCACTTACCCTAACTAAAGTTTCAACTGTGTTATTCGTTGATTCCAACAATGACGCATAAAGTAAATCAATAATACTTATTTTTGTATTGTCTGAAATTTTAAGCTTAACAGCTTCATAGTCATAATCCACATGTTTAAATGTTATTTCCTCGTCTTTAATACTATAAGAAACTATCTTTTCTAAATCTGGTTTAGTGTCTAAAAACACTTTTGCGAAAACCAATTTTGTAAGAGATGCTAATCTTCGTCTGTCATTCATATTTTTTGACCATAGAATCTCATTTTTGGTTTCATTGTAAATAATCCCAGAACTTGCATTTATTTCAGGTTGTATTTTTGCACCATCTTTAAATACTTTCAAAATTTTATTATCTTTTTCTATAATTTTGAGAGGCTCAAGTTCAACATTTACAACACCCGCACTTATTGGAGCAATTTTAGAAAAGGCAATTTTATCTAAATCAATCGGACGATTTGGAAAAATAGACCTATCTGGTCCATAATCATTTATCGTAACATCAACGTACTTACCATTATCAACATTATGAACACGAACAACTGAGCCTTTTGGAAAATCTGGCGAAGCTGCAAAATTTCCGTTTTTATATGCATACCAACTAGCTTGACCAACAGTTAAAACTTCCGGATAAGAAAAAACTGCGATTCGTGCATAAGGCAAATGTATTAAGCTTCGTACAAATTTTTCATCTGGAAAATCACGAGTTGGAAGTGGTCGCCAAAGTCCTTTACCTTTATCAAAAAAATAAACCTTTTTATAATTATTTGTCTGTTCATCATAAGACAATTGAATATAAAATGGTTTATGATTGTCGTAAGCTGTTTTATTTTTAAATTCAAATTGATAAATTGAGCTAATTCTGTTTAATCGCCAAGGTATTTCCATTTCTTCATCAAGTTGCATAACGCTAATATTAGTAGAACTATCCAAAATTCCAGGAACAAGTGAAAGTTTGATTTTATCATCAAACGAAGCCACGGTATAACCTTTTAAAATTGTTTCATGATCAAGATGAATATTAAAAGTTTCAGTTTTAGCTGAAACTTTATTTGTTATTAAAAATATTATCAAAACCGCAAAAAATAAACTAAATTTTTTCATGTAATTTTCTTTTTAAATTTATATTAATGAATGAATAATTTATATTAATGAATGAATAATCTATATTAATAAATAATCTTTATTAATTAATTAATAAATAAATAATCTATATTAATGAATAAATAACTTATATTAATAAATAAATTATATCACAAATACACAAAAATCAAAATCATAGCATTAAGCTACGATCGTATCTTAATGCTATGATTTTATAGTTGTTTAATGTTTAAGAAATTTTAATTTATTTTAATTTATTTTTAACTTTATCTATTTTTAACTTTATCCATTTTTAATTTGATTTATTTTGTTACAATTGCAGCAATTAGGGTTACCTTTTAGATTTCGTAATTTGATTTATTTTATTAAAGTATCTAAATTATAATATAATATATACTTGTACTATTTATATTTTTATACAAAATATTAATTTTTTCTCACAAAAAAAAGCCCGATTCTTTTTTTTGAATCAGGCATTGTTGTTAAATTTTTGTTTTTATTAATCTACAACTATATTAGTAATAGTCGGCTCGGAAATGCCTTGTATTTGTATTGATACTGGTATTTCTTCATATCCA
>JAGLJW010000036.1 GCA_023142215.1 Candidatus Parcubacteria bacterium | reverse complement strand
ATTTCTCATGATGCTGATTTTTTGAATTGCTTTACTGAAGGTGTTATTTATTTAGATATTTATACTCACAAGATTGAACAATATGTTGGTGATTATTATAGCGTGGTAGAAGAAATTGAAAGACGTATTGAAAAGGAACGACGAGAAAATGCTAGGCTTAAAAAAGAAATTCAGGACAGTAAAGAAAAGATGAATTTTTTCGCACATAAAGGAGGTAAAATGAGGAAGTTGGCAAAAAAAATGAGAGATGATATTGCACAAGCAGAAGATGATATGGTTGATGTAAGACGTGATGATAAAACAATTAAAAAATTTGAAATTCCAGCACAGGACATTGCTGGAAAATTGATTGAAGTTAGCAAAGTGATGATTATGAAAGATAACGAATTAGTAAGCAAGGAGTTTGATATTATTATCAGAAAAGGAATGCATATGTTGGTAACTGGACCTAATGGAATTGGAAAAAGTACTTTTTTGAGAAGTTTAATTGATGGCTCAAATAAAGATGCTAAAATCATGGAAGAAGTTAGAATTGGATATTATAGTCAAGATTTTGCTTCTTTGGATTTTAATCAAACAGTTTATGAATCTTTAAACGATGCTGTATCTTATCAAATAACAGAGCCAGAAATGCGAGCATTGGCTGCTGGATTTTTGATTTATGGAGAATTGATAGGAAGAAAAATTGGAGAATTATCAGATGGACAAAAAGGATTACTTTCTTTCGCGAGATTAGTTTTAATGCGACCAGGCGTAATTATACTTGATGAACCAACAAATCATATTAACTTTCGGCATTTACCAGTAATAGCCGAAGCACTTGATAAATATAAGGGGGCGATGATACTAGTTAGTCATATGTCAGAGTTTGTGGAGAAAATTACAATTGACGAATATTTAAGACTTGAGAAAATTTAGTTTTATATTTTTTATGTAACTGTTTATACTAGCTACAAAATGTCATCCTGGAGCCAGAGCGATAGGATCTTACAGAATTACGCGACATTGCATAATCAATGGGATTCTATCACTATGCATTCGCTCCGTTCCAGAATGACAGTGGGGTGTAATATTCGTTTTGTTTTAGAACCTATTCTCAACTTGATTGGAGAATGACAGTTTTTTCCCTGTCATCCTGGAGCTAGAGCGATAGGATCTTACAGAATTACGTAACTATGTAAAAATGTGTTATGATAACAATATGATTGAAATAAAAGTTGAAAAATTTGAAGGTCCTTTGGATTTATTGTTAAAATTGATTGAAAAAGAAGAGATGGATATTACAAAGGTGAGCTTGGCTTATATTGCGGATCTTTATGTAGAATATATTGAAAAATCTGATAATATTCATCCAGATGATGTATCGGATTTTTTGTTGGTAGCGTCTAGGTTGTTGTTGATAAAATCACGAGCCTTGTTGCCGTACTTATATCCAGAAGAGGAAGAAATTCAAGAGTTTACTGATCAATTAAAAATGTACAAAGAGTTTTTGGAAGCTTCAATTAAAGTGGAAGAAATTTTGCTTAATGGAAAAATGATGTTAGCTAGAGAATTTAGTAAAAATACTCTAATGCTTAATGTTAATTTTTTTCCACCCAAAGAATTAAAAGCGAAAGAAATGAGTTTAGTTTTTTCAGATTTAGTTAAACAATTAAGACCACTTGAAAAATTTAAAGAAAAAACTTTGGAATTACAAATGAGCTTGGAGGAGAGGATTATTTTTATTAAAAAAATAATACTTAATGAAGTACGAATAAGTTTTGATAAAGCTATTGGCGATCAAAAAAATAAAACTGACATTGTGGTTAGTTTTTTAGCGATGCTTGAACTTGAAAAGCAAAAAGAAATTTTTATTGAACAAGAAATGGCGTTTGGAGAAATCATTATCAACAAGTGCTAGTTGTGTTGGATATTTCCATATTAACAATTCACTAAATCCAACTCAGGACATCCTCCTAGGCAAATATCTAAATGAGGGCAATTAATACATTTATTTTGCTCTTTTCTGCTTTTTATTTTAACTCTAAAATAATTAAATTTATTTTGCCAAATATCTATAAGTGAATTATCTTTTAAGTTTGGGTATTCCCTGTTCTTATCTAAAAAACTGCATGGCATTACAGTCATATCTGGCATGATAGCCATGCTTGTCCTAGATGCCGTACACCCAGTTAACGATTTTGAGTTAATTGTTTTTTGAAGTGCTGGTGCAAAACAACAATCAAAGCCTATTTTAGTTTTATGTTTTAAATTATTTTTTATTTTTATAATAGCTTTATTAACAATATTTTGATCAACTTTACTTAATGGTTTATCAAAATATTCACCCCGTCCAACTGGTTTATAAGCTAAGAATAAGATTCCATAAGGTTTAAACCGAAGCAAATAATTTGTAATTTTATCTATCTTTTGAATATTGTTTTTACTTACTGCAATTTGAAAAACAATATTAGTTTTCAACAGTTTGAATTTCTTAACAGTTTCTATCAATGAGGAAAATGGAAAATTTCTGATTTTTTCAAAATCACTATTTATTCCTTCAACACTAAAAGCAACTGCACTGCAATAAGTAGAAATAGCAATAATGTTTTTTAATGAAAGATCCTTGCCGTTTGTGGTTAAGTTTGGAATAACTCTAGTTTTTTTAGTTAATTTTAAAATTTTAATAAAGTCAGGGTGTGTTGTTGGTTCACCACCACCAAGGGCAATTTGAAAAACACCAGCTTTTTCAATTTCTCTAAGAGCTATTTTGTAATTATCAAGGCTCATGTGATCATTATTTGTTTTACTGTTCATGTAGCAATGTGGACAGTTTAAATTACAATTTCTAGTAATATTAACATCAATAATGCTTGGTGAATTTAAAATAGGAAAATCAAAGCTATTATTTAGATTAGGCAATGAAATTAATTTAGTATCTTTTGGATTTATTTTTTTTATATCTAATTCTTTTAAAAGATTAGCAATTTTTTCATTAATTTTTCGTGGAGCATGAATATGATTCACGATTTCATCGTAAAGTTTTTTATTAATCCAAATTTCATGAGCATTTTTTGTATTAAAAGCTATCCCGCCAAAATTTTCTTTTCTAATAATAATCATAGTTTTTTTATTTTTTTATAAATTATAATTATCAACAGGATAATAGAAAATATTAACCATGTAAGAAAATTAGTTTTTGCTTCCTTGAGAGTATTATTTTCACTAATAATAGTTTGGTTTTCGTTAGTTTGTTTTGAAATATTTGTATTTTTGGCAGTAGTTGGTTTTAAGTTATTATCATTTAAGATTTTTTTTGTTGTTGTGCTATTTGTCTCTTCATTTCTTACTTCTTCTAACCAGTAATTAGCTGATGAAGAATTAGTAACAAACCCTTTTAATCTTAATAAAATTTCCATAATGTTTTGTTTATAGTGGTAATTATAATTAATATGAATAAATAAAAAAATGTAGCGCTGAAGACATAAATTGAAATAATGGTAAATAAAATTGAATATTCTTTAATAATTTTTTTATAAATGTTTTTTATAAAAAATGATAAAAATATCTGTAATACTATAATAAGTAAAAATGATATTAAAAAAAGTTTCCAATTTTTAAAATCTATAAAGAAAAAATTAATAATATACCAGCTTAAAATTGGTATAGTGACAATTAGTAAAAAATAAGTTTTAATATTTTTCATGATGTGCTATAATTAAAATAAATTAATTCGTTTAACTGTTGATAAAAAAAATATATGAAAAAAAAGTATTTTTGTCCTTTTATTTTAAGTTTCTTGTTTTTACCGAATTTAGCATTAGCGGCTGACAAATCATCATTTCATATTTTTTATGAAAGAACTTTTGGTATCGTTGGATCGATTGCTGGAATAATAGCTATGATAGCTTTATGGCAATTATCTAAAAAGGTAAATGAGAATTTTAGTATTGCATTAAAAATGTTTGTTTTTGCTTTATTTTTTATAAATATTGGTTCACTTGCTTTTGGTGTTCACGGGGCAGGCGGATTAAGCGGAGAAGCATCAAGATATATTGAAAGGGTTTGTAGATTAATAGCACTTCTGATTGCTGATGTGATTGCTTTGGTGTTGTATAAAAAATTAACTAAAGAAACAACTAAAGAAACAACTAAAGAAACAACAACAAATAATAATAAAGAATAACAGTTATTGTTATTTATTACTTTACATATAGTATAAATCATTTTTATATAAAAATAAAGTTTATTATAAATAAGATGTTAATTACACTATGATCAATTATCTATTTAAAAAAAATATATTAATTTCCATTTTAATATTATCTGTTTTTATTATTCCATTTCTGTTTATAGATAAAAATATCAAAGCACAAACCCAACACAAAGACACTATAGCTGTTAGAGTTATAGTAAATCCAGAACATTATTCTCCAATGCGTTGGTATCAAGAACAAGGATTTATAGGTTCTCCTCAAAAGATGGTTGTTGATGGTTATCAAGCCATTCGTGATGGTCGGACTGTTTATGTTGGTGCTGCTAATGTGCAAGCGGGAAGCATGTACACCAATATTTATTTAATGAGCTATAATCAAGACGCTGAACAGTCTACGGTTGATATTAGGTCAAGATTACTAAAAAATTGGAAGTTTAACCACAATATTTTAGATCATAGCGATTGTGTACTTATTTCAACTAATGCTAGCTCATCAAAAAGATGTCTTATTGATTCAGACTGTGATTTTGGTGAATATTGTGCTAGTGCGAAAGCTCGAGTTATTAGAGACACAAGAAGATTGGCCGATTTAAAAGAAATAGAAATTGCTTTAAATACATATAAAGAAGAAATGGGTCATTATCCAATACTTGGAGCAGGTTCATATTTGCCAAATAGAACCGTTACTGCTTGGCCAAGTTGGACTGAACAATTTGAGAAAGAATTAGAAATTAATAATTTCAAAGATCCAATAAATAAATTAGGAGATTGTTCTGATCCTAGATTTAATTCACAAACATGTTGGGATGACCAGAAGAGAGAGTTTGATGATCCAAATCCAACAAATACAATTTTTGAATTACCAGCAGATAGTAAGGCATATATTTATTCAACGAATGACGCAGGAACAAGTTTTAATGTTTGTGGTACAATGGAGTCTGGATATTCATCTACAGCGGGTAGTGCTTGTGCAGTTGGTGTTACAGTAGCTGTTTCAGCTATTGCTACAAATGAGGAAACAATGGTTATCAACAGTAATCTAGCAGACGGTTCTTCGGGCAAAGAATACATAGGCTACATCAAAGTTGATAATCCAGATAATGACAATCTAACTTGGACAATTGATACAACTGCTTCAAATTGGGCTAGTTGGGATGGAGGCAATCCTCCTACGTTTGAGAATACAGGAGATCTAAATCAGAAAAAGTTTTATTCCAGTTCAGCTGGAGTAGAAGGAATTTACACTATTACTATCACAGTAGATGATAATAAAGGTGAAGCTAATAGTATTGTTACTAGAACATTAAATTTCACAATAATAAACTTACCTCCAAATGTATCTTTTGACGACATGTATTACATTGCTAGTTCTACTAATTCTCTTAATTACAAAGTAATAGCTGAAGATGTAATTAGCCAATATCCTCTTACCTTTACAATATTACCAAATCCAACATTGATAAATAGTTTAACAGGTGCTTCTACATACAGTACTACAACTAAAGAATATTATTATGATATTACTGGACTTTTTGATACTTATTATAACTCAGATGGAACAAATAATGATTTAAATAACGATTTTAGCAGTCAAATGACAAATAGATCATTTTCATTGAATGTAGCAGATAGTTTTGGAGTTGTTTCTAATGGAAATATGTTAAACATTTATGTTGTAAATAATCCACCAGTAGTAACTAAACCACTTGGCTGTGATACAGATGTTAGAGTAAATGTTCTATATACCCCATGTATAATTAAAGCATCAGACCCAGATGGAAATTTAATTGTAGATTATCAGGTTAATGGTGTTGCATTTCCAATAGAAACTGTAACAGCTGGAGTTTTAACATTAGGTGGTGCTTTTGGTGTAGCCAATGCTAATAATTTAGTAATCATTGAAGCAATTGATGAATACAATAGAAAAAGCGAAAAAGTAAGTTTTAACCTATCAATAAATAGTTATTGCGGAGATGGCACAAAAGATGTTCCAAATGTAGAAGGAAGAGGTGGGCCAAGTGACAATGGAAAAGAAGCTTGTGATGGACTTAGTGGTATAGCAATTAGCACAGCTGATAGTTCTATAAGTAAACAGTATGTCTGTACCACAATCGATCCACCAGCTGGAACAGGGTGTCCACTAACAGGTGCTTGTATGAATACTTGTACATTAACAGGAGGCTATTGTGGCGATGGTATGGTTCAAACAAATGCCGGACAAAATAACATAACTGAAGATTGTGAATTAGCTGGAACTGGAGCATCAAGTACTGATCAATATGAATGTATTAATTGTAATTGGTCTGGAGGTTATTGTGGTGACTCAGTTGTTCAATCAGCCTATGGCGAACAATGTGATGGTCTTGCAGGTGTAGCACTTAATCCTGCCGATAGTTCAGTCTTTAAACAATATAAATGCACAACGGTAGGATGTAGTTTATTTGGAGGTTATTGTGGTGATGGTATTGTGCA
>JAGLJW010000035.1 GCA_023142215.1 Candidatus Parcubacteria bacterium | reverse complement strand
CACCCTCTGTATTAGCACAATTTACCTTTTGTTTGCCTCCTGCTGTCTCAATTGAAAGGGGGGTGACAATTTGTCCCCACCCTTTGCTAAGCTCTTCATCGCGAATGCGTATTTTACGAATATAATCCTTAACATTTGGGGAATCGGTCAAAGCTCCCACAATATCAGCCACAGAAAACCACCATTCGTCATTATGAATAATTTTTCTAATTTCTTTTTTCCGAAAAATAGCTATCTTTGTTATTATATTTATTTCTTTTGTCATAATTTTAATACTTTAAATTTGACTTATATTTTTATTATATCATATTTTTTTAGAACACACATTGCAAACTTATTACTTATTAATAAATCTTATTTATAATAATTCTTGCTAATATTTAATTTTTTGGTATAATATTATAAAAGTAAAAATGTTAAAATAATAATATTAATAAAATGCAAAAAAATAAAACATTCATAATTTCCCTTGGTGGATCTTTAATTGTTACAAACAAAGGAATTAATTGTTCTTATTTAAAAAACTTTAAAAAACTTATTTTATCACAACTTAAAAAAGGTAATAAATTTTTCATAATCGCAGGAGGTGGAATCACGGCACGTAATTATATCGTGGCAGCTGATAAAATTACAAACGTAACAGACGATGATCGTGATTGGCTTGGAATTCATTCAACTCGTTTAAACGCTCATTTAATTAAAATGATTTTCAAAAAAGAAGCTCATCGTGAAATTATTAAAAACCCAACTTATCAGATGAGTACTAATAAAAAAATAATTATAAGTGGCGGCTGGAAGCCTGGCTGGTCTACTGATTATGTAGCAACCATGATTGCTCAAGAATACGAAATACCAACAATTATTAATTTATCAAATATAGATTACGCTTACGACAAAGATCCTAATAAATTTAAAGATGCTAAAAAAATAACAGACACAACTTGGAAAGATTTTAGAAAAATTGTTGGTAATAAATGGGTGCCAGGACTTAATGCTCCTTTTGATCCAATTGCATCTCGCAAAGGAAGTCAACTTAAATTAAAAGTTATTATTACGAATGGAAAAAAATTAAAGAATTTAGAAAAAATATTTAATAATGAAAAATATAGCGGAACTACAATAAAATAATTATTAAATTTGTCATTTTTAAAAGCCACAAATTCTATTTGTGGCTTTTTTAATGTTCATTGTTCTTTGAAATTAATCAATAATCTTTTTGATTAATGCAATTAGTTACATACTTCACATAATTAAAAAAGGTTGAAGTTTTTTCATTTGTTTCTCGAATAGCACCAAACAAAATACCGATAAGTCCAAAACAAGTGTTTTGATAAATTTGAAAATTAAAAGTAGTTTTCGTCTCTATTAAAACTCTAACTTGTTCTTGATACTTGTTAACAGCTTGTCCAATTGTAGTTTGCAATAAAACATATTTCATCATATCAGAAATTGGAACATTCCTAAAATCTTTAAGACTGCATTGACACGCTATCAATATCTCCATTAAAGAAAATAATTCTTTATAAGAAACGCCGTCATAATAAGCTTGCTCACACAAATACTCAAGCCGACGTAATATGACTGGATTTAAGAATGGACGATTAAAACAATTTGAACAGACAACACTATCAATGTTATATATGTAGGGATTAATTAATATATTATCATTCCCACAAACCTGACATTTCTGTCTTTCCATTGAACTAAGATCTAAAAAACTTTCTTCAGTGATTATATCATAAAAAGACATCAAATTGTCATTAGATGATAATAATGCTAAAAAATTTTTTAAATCTAAGTTTTTTACAACACATCCAACAAAGATATTTTTATCTATTTTTCCAATCAAAAAATAACGCACACCACTATCTGATGGTAAACCTTGAAAAAAACGCAAATGTTCATCAGCCACCCCCATACCAAAAGCTGGAAATATTTTAATCGGAATTTCCATAAACTCACATTCAACAAATCCTGAATTACCCATTTTATCCTCCTGATTCTTGAGTTATTATTTGTTATTAGTATTCAACCAGAACAGAATCCTTTTCATTAATATACTGCATTGTTTTAAATACATGTCTAAAAAAGACTAAATTCTCTTGATTGTAAGAATCTTCTCCACAAAGAAAGTTGACAAGTTTCAAACATGCCCTTTTATAAATTTCAAAATCAAATTCAAGCAGTTCACTCAAAAATCTAATGCGCTCTGGATTATCACCAACAGCCTGCCCTATCATGGTATGTGATAAAATATTTCTCATCATATTAATATTTTCGCTACTACCAAAATTTTTTAAGCTGTGTTTGAATTTTATCAATACATCAACCAGTGAAAAAAATTCTTCATCGGCAATACGCCTATTAGCAACACATTGTTTGTGTAGCGATATAATCCTGCTGGAAATAGACAAATTCAAAAATGGACGATTATGGCATTTAACACAAACAACGCTATCAATATTGTAAATATCAGAATTAACAAGCACTTCATTATTCCCACAAACTTGGCATTTTTGTTTTTTCATCAAATCAAAATCTACCTTTTCTTTAATTTCCTTGTAAAGAGATATTATATCAGGACCAGATGTTAATTCTAAAAATTTTTTTGCATCTAGTCTTTTCACAATACATCCGACAAAAAAATCTTTGCTATTTTTGTTTATTAAAAAATAACATGCAAAATTATCAGCTAATAATTTCTGCTTAAAATTAAACTGTAAAGATTCTGAAAAAACTCCAAATCCAAAAGCTGGAAATAATTTAATCGGAATTCCGCAAAACTCACTCTCAACAAGTCCTAAATTATTCATTTCGTTCTCCTCATTTTGACTTTAATTGTAAAATACAATAAATACCCCAAACAATAAAATTATTTCTCATTAATTTCCTCCATTTTTTATTATTGTTAATGATCATTTAATAGAAACCTTACAGTAATATCAATATTTTGTCAATAGTTTTCAAATATAATTTATTCAAATAATTTTTTAACATCATTCCATGTTAATTTTTTGAATAATTCTTTTGATTCACCAACTAAATTATCAAATAAATATTTCTTCTTAACTTGCAAAGCAACAATTTTTTCTTCAATCGTTCCTTTAGTTATTAATCTATAAACATTAACTGACTTTTTTTGACCAATTCTATGAGTACGGTCAATCGCTTGATTTTCAACACTCGGATTCCACCATGGATCAAAAATAATTACATTATCAGCACTTGTTAAATTCAAACCAACGCCACCAGCTCTTAAACTTATTAAAAATACATTTCTGTCTTTGTCTTCATTAAAATTTTTGATTGTTTCTTTTCTGTTTCTAGTTTTTCCTGACAAATAAGAATATTTTATTTGACGTATTTTCATTTCCTCTTTTAGAATATCAAGCATTTTTGTAAATTGGCTAAAAATTAAAACTTTACGATTAGAATTTACAATTTCATCCACTAACTCCATGCATAAATTTAATTTTGCTGACTCATATTTTTTATAATCTTTATTTTTTAAGAGTAAGGTTGGATGATTACAAACCTGACGAAGTTTAGTTAAACCAGCTAAAATATGAATTTGTGATTTAGCAAAACCTTCTTTTTCTATCGTTTTAAAAATTTCACTTTTTACATTAGCTAAAATTTCTTGATATAAGATATTTTGATCATTTCCCAACTCACAATAACTAGCTTGTTCAATTTTTGGTGGCAATTCACATAGTACCTCTTTTTTAGTTCTGCGCAACATAAAACATTTTGTTTTTTCTCGCAAACTTTTTAATGCTTCAACACTACTATTTTTCATAATAGGTGTTTCAAAATTTTTTACAAAAAAATTATGCGAACCTAAAAATCCTGGCATTAAAAAATCAAAAATTGACCAAATTTCTGTTACCGTATTTTCAAGCGGTGTACCAGTTAAAGCTAAACGATAATCGGCATCAATTTTTTTTACGGTTTGTGCCGTTTTAGTCTTGTAGTTTTTAATATATTGTGATTCATCAATTATACAATAATTAAATTTTAATTTTCTCTTTTTGTATTCTTCAAAATCATTTTTTAACACACTATAAGAAGTAATAATTAAATCATATTTTTTTATTTTTGCAAGCATTTCTTTTCGTTCATTAATTATTCCATCCACAACTATTGTTTTTAAACGAGGAGTAAATTTTTTAACTTCATCTTCCCAGTTATATAAAAGCGTCTTGGGACAAATAACAATTGATGGCAAATTTTTAACTTTCTCTTTTTGAATTAAAATCAAAGTTTGTAAAGTTTTTCCAAGTCCCATATCATCAGCAAGAATTCCAGCAAAACGATATTTCCGTAAAAAATAAAACCAATCAATTCCCTCCTTTTGATAATCTCTTAAAATTTTTCTAAACTTTTCACTTATTTTAGCCTTGTCAACAGGCTTCCCACTATTTGCTTCCTTGATAAATTTATCAAAACTTTCAGATACTTGTGCATTATAATAATCAGATTTGGTAAAAACATTTTGTAATTCAGGAGCATTATAAAGTTTTCCTTCATAACCTCCTAATTTTTTAGCATGAAAACTTTCAAGCATTGTAACAAAATGCTCTAATTCATCTTTGTTTGTAATTTTTAAAAGACGCCCATCTTTTAATTTTAAAAAATCATCTCCACTCTCAACAAAACTTTTTAAATCACTTAAACCCACTTTGTTTTTACCACAATAACAATCAACATCAAAATGAAGCCAATCATTTTCGGCATTCATATCAACCTTAAAATCAACTTTAAAATTTGAAGTTTCAAAATTTAATTCTTCACCTAATTGAATAATGTCCAAATCAAGCTCTTTTAAACGTGGTAAATAAGTTTCATGAAACTCATATAACTTCTTTTTTGTATTTCTTGTTTGTTTAAGTCTTGGCGTAAAACCATAATATTCATGATTTTTAAATAGTTCTTTGTAAAATTCAACTTCTTTATTTTCATCAGCGTTGTTGTATTTAATAGAACCTTCTTGAATGGTTAAAATTATATCATCTTTTTTCCCCGTGTAATCGTAATCAAACCTTCGTTTAAAATCATTAAAATCATTAGCCGTTGAAAAATATACAGACTTAGATATATTAACAAATGAATATTCATAATCCACCATTGGAAATACTTCTAATCTATTTTTTCTTACATCAAAATCAACTCCTATCACCTTGTTTGCTTTTTCGCTTTTTTCAATTTTAAATTTTTCTTTAAAATTCATAGAAAAATCAAAAACTTCTTTTGCTTGTTTGATTATTTCATTTATTTTTATAACTTCCCCCTTCGTTAAGAATTCACTAAATGATTTTTTATGATAATACCCATCATTCTTGTTTAATTTAACTAAATCCATTCTTATAATTAAGTATGTTAATTCAGAATGAAGATTATAAAGAGAAATTTCTTTATTTTCAATTTTTATTAATCCATTTACGTCTTTAATATATTTAATATTTTTTTTAGGTTCTTCTAAATTAAAAACAAAACTATCACGATCATATTGCTCAGCTTTTTTTAAATTATACTTATAAATCAAATTAGCTCTTAATTTTTTTGGATTATCAATAATTTCAAGTTTATTTCTTTTTATTTTTGATTCAGAGTATAAATCTATTCCAATCTCATTGGCTAATTGAAACATTTTAAAATCAAATCGTCCATTATCACTTGCTAAAATATTAAAAAACTTTTTTTCACTTTTAGTTAAATCTTTTTTAAAATTATTTAAAATCTCTCGTTCTAAACTTGTATGATTATAATGATTATACCAATGATGCCCGCTATCTTTATTTTTTAAACTACAATAAACTCCATAAGATTCAAAATCTATAATTATCCAATATTTTTTTATATTAAATTTTTCAATCTTCTCTTTTTTTTCATTGATTACATTTTCCTTTGTATTTAATTCTAAAGTTTGTTTTAATTTATTTAAAAGATTATCTGGTATTTTACTAACATCAATTCCTGCTAATGTTAATTTTTCAGTTAGTAAATTATTTTTTTTCTTGTGTTTATTTTTAAACCAATAAATAAAATGCTGAGCATAAGCTTCAACATCAAAATAATTAGTATACAAATCTTCTTCTTCGTAAAATTGTTTATATATATCAATAAATTCTAAACCTAAAGCAACAGAATGTTTACAAATAGAGTGATATGGACAATCACACTCCATGCTGTAAAAATTTTCCGTTTCCATATCAAAAGATAATTCAGTATCATAAAGTTCAGTTCCGTCAACTTTTCCTTTTATTAAAATTATAGTTTTACCTTCTAATGAAACACTGATATTTTTAACTTTACCAATTTTAAAATAATTTAATCCACGATTAAAAATGACATCACCAGCAAAATTTTTCAATTGATTTTCAAACTCTTTTCTGTTTAACATGATTTTATATTTTTCTTAAAAATTACCTACTAATAAAAATATAATAAATATTTTTAAAATTGTAAAATATTTTTAAAATTTTAAATTAATTCAACTATTTTTTTTTGCCTAACTTTACAATATTTGCAAATATTTTATTTTTATGCTATATTCTTATTATTATATATTATTATTATTTATAGTTGCATTGTGTAATTATAAATAAAAAAGTTAATGTTTTAACCATAACTGCAGAGGTTAGACTATGAAGACACGTTATGGGAAGCAATCCCTAACAACAAGCATTCTGGAAGACACCCGTGCCCGAGAAACACCTATTGACCTATTGATGGTGAAGTGGCAAACATCCCAACAACAGACGATGACCAGCACAGTGGCGCAACCCAGCCTGCATTTCTAATACGCACTCCATAGCGTAACGCCCGCTGTTGGTATAAGGAGGCATAATCATGCCAACAAAAAACAAAGACCCGACTGAAGTATAAAGGTATCACCTGCCCTTTTTTAAAAAACAACCCTGGAATCCATTTCAGGGTTTTTTCTTTATCAAAATTGACATATTATTAAAAAAAATGTAAGATTAAATAAAATTCCTTGTTTGGAATATTTTTTAATTAACAAATTATTTTTTTATTCATGAATATTACAGAGTTAGCTAGAAAACTTAGAATAACACCACAAGAATTACGCGAATATTTGCCACAATTCGGTTTTGATATTGGTGCTAAAGCTATTAAAATCAATAAATCAGTAGCTCATAAAATTATTAAAGACTGGCCAAGACTTAGAAGACAAATTCAGATGAAAAAAGATGATAAACGAAAAGAGGAAGAGGCTGAAAAGAGAAAGAATATTGTTATCAAAAATATAAAAATTCCAAACATTTTAACAGTTCGCGAACTTTCCGTAATTTCTAATCAACCAGTTAATATAATTTTAGCTGAATTAATGAAAAATGGAATTTTTGCTTCTATTAATGAAAAAATTGATTATGACACTGTTTGGCTAATTAGCGAAGAACTCGGGCTTAAGGTTCAAAAAGAAAGTAAAGACGGAACAGAAATTGTAGAAGATAATAAATTACAAGAAATTTTAAAAAAGGAAAATAAAGAGAATTTAATAACACGCCCCCCTGTTATTGTTGTTATGGGACATGTTGATCATGGTAAAACAAGCTTACTTGATGCAATCAGACGTTCACATAAAATAGACGAAGAAATGGGTGGAATTACTCAACACATCGGAGCCTATCAAGTCAACAGACGTGGACAAGATATAACTTTTATTGACACTCCTGGACATGAAGCTTTTACTGCCATGCGTAGTCGTGGTGCAAAAATTGCTGATGTTGCTATTTTGATTGTTGCTGCTGACGATGGAGTTCAACCTCAAACCATTGAAGCATATAAAATTATTCAAGCGGCTAAATTGCCTTTTATTGTTGCTATTAATAAAATTGATAAAGCCGAAGCAGACGTTAATAAAATAAAAACAGAATTATCAAATAAATTAAAAATTACACCAGAAGATTGGGGTGGAAATGTTATTTGCTCTGAAATATCAGCAAAGAATGAGACTGGAATTGTTGAATTGCTTGATAGTATTTTATTAGTAGCAGAAGCAGAAGCTGAAACCTTAAAAGCTAATCCAAAAGCAAGTGCAGTCGGAACAGTAATTGAATCACATGTAAATAAAGAATCTGGACCAATTGCAACAGTATTAATTCAAAACGGAACTCTTAAAACTGGCGATAAATTAATTTTAAACAATATACAAATTGGAAAAGTTAAACGACTTAATAATTATTATGAAAAAAAGATAGACAAAGCAACTCCCGCAACTCCAACTCAAATATTAGGCTTAAAAACAACTGTGAATGTTGGTGATATTATTGAAGTTGGAACAGGTAAAAAAATAAAGCATCCAAAAAGAAAAAATACTGTTAGTAATATTTTTACAACAAAAATTGAAACAGTTAGTGAAGATCCTGATGTAAAAAAAGTAAATATAATTATTAAAAGTGATGTGTTGGGAACTATTGAAGCAATTGATGAGTCACTTGAAAAGATTAATACAAAAAAAGTTAAAGCTAAAATTATTCATAGCGGACTTGGAAATATCACAGAAGGTGATGTCATAAAAGCTGAAACGACTAAATCAAAAATACTTGGTTTTAATATTAAAGTTTCTCCACAAATTAAAAAGTTAGCTCGTGATACTGGTGTTACAATTAAGCTTTATAGTATTATTTATGATTTAATTAATGACGTTAAAGAAGATATGCAATCATTGGTAGTTACTGAAATTAAACGAGAAAAAATTGGTAGACTTAAGGTCTTGGAAATTTTTAGAACAGAAAAGGGGAAACAAATTATCGGTGGTAAAGTTTTAGATGGTTTTGTTGAAAATAATGTAACTATTGAAATTATTCGTGAAAAAACTTTTTTTGCTGAAGGAAAATTAACAGCTTTAAAAATTGGAACAGATGATGTGAAAAAAGCAGAGCAAGATGAAGAATGTGGAATATTTTACGAAGGTAAACATCTAATTGAAAAAGGTGATATTTTAGAATTTTACAAAGAAACAAAAGTTGTTAATAAATTATAATTTCTCAAAAATAATATGTCCAGAATGGAACAAGTCAACGAAATGCTCAGAAGCGAACTTAGCAACGCAATTGCAATTGAATCTCCAATGCCGAATGCATTAATAACTATAAAAAAAATAAAATGTTCACCTGATTTAAAAAGTGCAACAATTTTTATTTCAGTTTTACCAGATAATGTTTCTGGCTCTGCACTTAAAAATTTGCGAAAAAGCGGTAAAACCTTTTCAAAATTATTAAAAAACAGAATTCATTTAAAATATATCCCGAAATTCAATTGGCGATTAGATACTTCAGAAAAATACGTAGAAGAAATAGAACAAGCCATAAAAGAACTGTAAAAATTAATTCTTAAAATCTAGAGTTTAAACACACACCTTTGTCATTCTGAGCTTGTCGAAGAATCTCGTTGTTGATGCAATCTTGCGTAATTATCGAGATCCTTCAACAAGCCCAGGATGACATTTTATGATTAGTGAGTAATTACCCATCCTCTAACTAGATAAATCCAGAAACCAAAAATATGTTAAAAGAAAGATACAAAGAAGCATACAATCAAATACAAAAAGCAAAAAATATACTTTTGGTAACTCACAACAGACCAGATGGTGACGCATTAGCTTCAACCGGAGCTGTTGCCGAATATTTAACAAATATCAAAAAAAACTGGTCTGCTTTTTGTTTAGATAAACCTCCCTATCAGTTTAATTTTCTAGCTCATGTTGAAAAAATTATTTATGATAGAAATGAAATTAATTTTAATACTTTTGATTTAATTATAGCTCTTGATTGCGGCAGTTTAAGTAGAACTAATCTAGTTGAAGAAATTAAAAACAGAACAGAAAAACAAATCTTCATAGAATTTGATCATCATCCAAAAATTGATGATTATTCAAATATTGAAATTAGAAATCCACAAAGTTCATCAGCTGCCGAAGTTTTATATCATTTTTTTAAAATTAACAAAATAAAAATAAATAAAGAAATAGCTAATTGCATATTAACAGGAATTCTTACCGATACAGGCAATTTTCTTTTTCCTTCAACCACTGATCAAACAATAAAAATTGCCTCAGAGATGATGATAGACGGTGCTAAATTTCCAATGATTATTGAAAACACTTGGCGAAATAAAAGTGTTGATGCTATGAAAATCTGGGGAACCGCTATTAATAACTTAAAAATAAATCAAAAATATAATTTCGCCTATTCAATTTTAACTAAGGATGATATTAAAAATCAAAAAGTAACAGAAGAAGAGCTGGAAGGAATTCCAGAATTTTTAAGCAACCTTTATGGTGTAGCTGGTCTAGTCTTGTTGAGAGAACAGAAAGATGGTAAAATCAAAGGTAGTTTAAGAACCAGCCATCCAGATATTGATGTCTCAAAAATAGCTAAAAATCTTGGTGGAGGCGGTCATAAAAAAGCTTCTGGTTTTACTATTAAAGGTAAATTAAAAAAGCTAAAAACAGGCTGGGAAGTTATTTAGGTCATGCTGTAGTTTGGCGACAGACCCATTTAAAATTATTAATTATTAATTCCAAATATATGTTAATACCAACAGTAATTGAAAAACAAGGACACAACGAACGAGCTTATGATATTTATTCACGTCTTTTAAAAGATAGAATTATTTTTTTGGGCTACCCTATTAATGATACCGTAGCAAATATTATTATTGCTCAATTTTTATTCTTAGACGCCGAAAATAAAAACAAAGATATTAAATTTTACATAAATTCACCAGGTGGCTCAGTTTCAGCAGGACTCGCAATTTATGACACTATGCAATATATAAAAAGTGATGTTGCCACAATTTGTGTCGGAACCGCTGCAAGCATGGGAGCTATTTTACTTGCCTCTGGAGCTAAAAATAAAAGATATTCCCTACCAAATTCCGAAGTTATGATCCATCAGGTTATGGGAGGGGCAGAAGGACAAGCCTCTGATGTTAAGATAAGAGCTAATCATATTTTAAAAACAAGAGATAAACTAAATAAAATATTAGTTAAACATACAAACCAAAAACTAGCTAAGATTGAAAAAGATACAGATAGAGATTATTATATGAGTGCAGAAGAAGCAAAAAAATATAACATCATTGATAAAATCATTAAATAATGCCTTTCTTTACAAAAACAATATGGTATGCTAAAGTATATTTAATAGAATAATTAATGAAATGAGAAGATGTTTAGAGTTGGAATGTACTTGATAATTGCTTAAATTTATATATAAAATCAAAATATAATATTTAATATTAGCCATCCGTCAGTTGACGGATTTGTTGGTTAATTTATCTTGTTACCCAAAATTCATCTTCATAATATAAATATGGAATACATAATTTATGTTGCCATAGCTGGAGGTGCTTTTTTTATTGGTTACTTAGTTCGTCAAAAAAAAGCTTCAACAAGCATTGAGTCAGCAGAAAAAAAATCTGAGAAAATTATCTCAGAAGCAAAAAATAAACAAAATGAACTTTCACTTAAAGCCCAAGATAAAGCTATAAAAATTATTGAAGACGCCAAAAAAGATGAAAAAGAACGTCACAATGAAATTAAAGCTTTACAAAATAGATTAGAACAAAAAGAAAATACATTTTCACAAAAAATCCTTTCTTTCCAGGATAAACAACAAAAGCTTTTTGACAAAATAAACCAAGTTGAAGAAGTAAAGAAAAAAATCAAAGAAATCAAACAATCACAAATTGACAAACTTGAAAAAATTGCAACTATGTCGCAAGAAGATGCAGAAAAAGTATTAATGAGAAACGTTGAAGAACGAATGTCTGAAACGCTCACTTCTAGGATTAGGAAGTTAGAAAATCAAGAAGCTGAAGCATTAGAAATAAAAGCCAAAGATTTAATGGCTAGCACAATGCAACGCTTAGTTTCAAAATACACAACAGAAATCACAACAACAACTGTTGATTTACCAAATGACGAAATGAAAGGAAGAATTATTGGAAGAGAAGGTAGAAATATTAAATCAATAGAAACACTAACTGGTACTGAAATTATTGTAGATGACACTCCAAATACAATTACAGTTTCAGGTTTCTCACCAATCAGAAGACATATTGCCAAAAAAACACTTGAGAAATTAATTCTAGACGGACGAATTCATCCAACTAAAATTGAAGATGCTATCAAAGAAGCTAAAAAAGAATTAGCTCTTGATATTAAAAAAGCTGGTGAAGATGCTTTATATGACGTAGGTGTTACAGGACTTGATCCAAAATTAGTTCAAATTATTGGACGTTTAAAATACAGAACAAGTTATGGTCAAAATGCTTTAGGGCATTCATTAGAAGTAGCACATTTATCAGCTTTAATTGCTGATCAATTAAATATTGATGTTACAGTTGCTAAAAAAGCTGGACTACTTCATGATATCGGAAAAGCTGTTGATCATGAAGTTCAAGGAACTCATCCAGCAATTGGAGGAGATATTGGTAGAAAATTTGGTCTTCCACAGGAAATTATAGATCCTATTGAAACTCATCACGATGATAAACCACGTGGATTAATTTCAGTAATTGTAAAAGTTGCCGATGCAATTTCTTCGGCTAGACCAGGAGCTAGACATGATAGCTATGATCAATATTTACAAAGACTTGAAGAACTTGAAAAAATAGCAACAAGTTTTGATGGTATTGAAAAAACATACGCCATTCAAGCCGGAAGAGAAATAAGAGTTTTTGTCTCAGCGGAGAAAGTAGATGATTTAAAAGCTCACCAACTTGCTCATGACATCGCTAAAAAAATTGAAGAGGAACTTAAATATCCTGGTGAAATTAAAATAAATTTAATCAGAGAAATGCGAGTAACAGAATATGCAAGATAATAATTTATCAATTTAGCAATCAATATTGCACTTTTTTTAGAATTTGCTATAATTAGTAATATAATATATAATTCATTTATAATTTAAAAAATTAATTTTAACTTTATGAACAAAGCAGCACTTATCGAAAAAATTGCTACTAAAGCAGAAGTTTCTAAAAAAGAAACTGAACGAATGCTAGAAGCATTAACTTCAACCATTATTGAGGAATTAAAATCAGGAAACGAAGTAACTATTACTGGTTTTGGAACATTTTTATCAAGAGTTAGACACGCAAGAGGTGGTGTAAATCCACAAAATCCTTCAGAAAGAATTCAAATTCCAGCAGTAAGAGTCGCAAAATTCAAAACAGGTAAAACATTAAAAGACGCTTTAAAGGAAAAAAGCGAAACAACAACAGAGTAATATTAGTGAAATTTTTAAGAAAACGCTGTTTTTAACCAAACAGCGTTTTCTATTGACAAAAAAAAATATTTATTATACTATATATAAAGATACTATAATTACTTAGTAAGACCTATTTTGGTCTATTTTATTTTATGTCAAAAGATATTAAAAAAACAGAAGAAATAAAAGAAAAAAAGATACCTGAATTAAAAACAGGAATGACTATAAAGATATTTCAAAAAATTAAAGAATTAAATGCTAGCGGTAAAGAAAAAGAAAGAATTCAATTTTTTGAAGGTATAATTATTGCGAAAAAACACGGAAATGAAACTGGTGGAACAATTATAGTTAGAAAAATTTCAAATGGTGTTGGTGTGGAAAAAATCTTTCCATTAAATTTACCAGCTATTGAGAAAATTGAAATCAAAAAAATTGCAAACGTTAAAAGATCAAAACTTTATTTCTTAAGAAGAGGATACAAAAAAAGATTAAAAGAAAAAGTGGTTGCATAAAAGGACTGTCGCCAAAAAATTATAGGTCTGTCGCCGAGGTGGTGAAATTGGTAGACACGTTAGCTTGAGGGGCTAATGAGCGTTATGCTCGTGCAGGTTCAAGTCCTGTTCTCGGCACAATTTAATTTAATTTTTTAAAGTTAATATTTAAAAATCAACATGGGCCGTTAGCTCAGCTGGCTAGAGCACCTGCCTTGCACGTAGGGGGTCAAGGGTTCGAATCCCTTACGGTCCACCACCCATTTCAAAATAATAAATCAAAAAGGACGCATAGCTCATCCACCAGCTGGTGGAGGCTACCCGCCCGTACTAAACGGTATGTTCGGGCGAGGAGCATTTTCGTTTACACCAAGACAATCATATTTAACACATTTGGACGCATAGCTCAGTTGGCTAGAGCACTTCGTTTACACCGAAGGGGTCCTAGGTTCGAGTCCTAGTGCGTCCACCATTAAAAACAGTTTTTATAAACTGTTTTTTATTTTATCTCCATAAATTCCAATCTCCTACTTTTTCTAAAAAATGCTAATAGCATTTTATATACACATAAGCCTAAAAAATAATATAGTTGATAAATATTGCTTAATAAGTTATTATAAAAATATATTTAATATAAATAATTTAAATGAAAATAAACGAAGTAATAAGGAAAGCTGAAGAAATTGCAAAAAAATACAATCCTGAAGGATTATCCCCTTTTCCTTTTCATAGAATACAATCTGATAATAGCAATCTAAATATATATTTATCAAATTCACTTGAACCAAAAATTTCTGGTATTATATATTTTGACGCGAAAGATAAAACCTTTAATATCTTTGTAAATAAAAGCAAACCAGAAACAAGAATACAATTCACAATCGCACACGAATTAGGTCATTATTTTCTTCATCAAGACTATATCGTTAAAAAAGAAGCTATAGTTGATGATGATAACTCGTTAGATGGAAACAATATCCTTTTCAGAACAGATATATACGAAAGAAATAAACTTGAAACAGAAGCAAACAACTTTGCTGCTATTTTAATTATGCCAACAAAATATATAAGAAAAGCCTGGGATAAATTACAAAGCGTTGAAGAATGCGCAAAAGTATTTAATGTTTCAGTATCAGCTATGAGCATCAGACTAGAAAAACTTGATTTAATTTAAATTGTATGGATAAAAACAAAGAAGACACAACAAACATAAACAAATCATATGATTTAACATTTATAAAGAACTTAAAAAATAATGAATTAATTAGATATAAAGCAAGGCCGTCACGTGAAAAAAAAGTTGACGACGCTGTAGCGGAAAAAGAAAAAATAAAAAATGATGGATTAAGACAGGATATAAAATTAAAAAAGATTACTTTGATAATATTATTCGGATTTTTAGCAATTGAAACTATACTAATATTTCTTTTTTCCTTTTTTCAAGCAATTCACAAACCATGGAATTTCACATTAGAAGAATGGAGTTTTAAATTACTGATCACAGCTACTATTTTTCAAGTCACAACAATGCTCATAATTGCAGTAAATCATCTATTTCCAAAAAATAAATAACAAAATCTTCTCACTATATTTATTTAATCTAACACCATTCTTATCTCAGCTATCTCAAAAACTTTCAATGTTTTTAAATCATTTTTCAAAGTAATTGTAGATATATAAACAACAAACAATTCAAAAAAATATTAAAAAATAAATATTAAACAGTTTCATTTTATTTGGAAAATTGATTTTACTTATAATTTTCACTTCTTTTGTATAAGCAACCATTAAAATAATCCATGGTAACTAGTATAAAATTTATTAATTTTAAAAAAGTGTAATGCTATAATAATTATCAATATCAAATTTTGCTAATATGCAACCAATTAATTAAAAAACTATTTTTTAATTTCACATTTGTAAATAATAAGTTTTTACTTATTTAATTTTTTTAAAAACATATCAATGAAAACTATTAATACAAAAAATGAAAATGAAACACTTGGCTTTGCTGAAAAATTTGCACGGAATTTAAAAGGCGGAGAAATTATTTGTTTACAAGGAGATCTTGGGGTTGGAAAAACTGTTTTTACTCAAGGTCTAGCACTTGGTTTAAATTATAAAAAGAATGTTAATAGTCCAACATTTGTTATAATGAAAATATACAAAATCCGAAATCCGAAATCCGAAATCCGAAATCTAATACATATTGATACTTACCGATTAAATTCTGAAAAAGATATTGAAACTATTGGAGCGCAAGAATATTTTGGACGTCATGACTGTATTACAATAATAGAATGGCCAGAAAGAATAAAAAAAATAATTCCTAAGAATTCAATTTGGATAAATATAGAAATAAAAAATAAAGATGAGAGAACAATCAAAATATCTGTTCCTCAACTTTTTCCTCACGAAGTAAAATAATAGCTAGGATAATTAAACCCACGCTAATCATAATATCTGCTACATTCAAAACAGTAAAATATTTTACATCAAGATAGTCAATAACAAAACCATATCTAAATCTATCATACAAATTACTTGCCGCACCTAAAATAACATTACTTATTAAAAACAATTTAACTGTTTGTTTTTTTATACTTAAATCTATTGCAAAAATAATTAAACATAATAAAATAATAACTACTAGAATATTTAAGAATAATCCACCGAGCGGAAGTGAGAATGCAATATTGTAATTTTCTACAAATCTAAAACCAATCCAATCGCCAATTATACTAAATTCACTTTTATCAACTATAGCAATACTTTTTAACAACCTATCAATAACAACAAAAAAAATAGCAAGACCAAAAATCGTTACTATTTTAAAAAAAACCTTTTGAATATTATTTTGAAAGAAAATCTTCATACATAAAATTAAGAATTTTGAAGTTTTGTTTTACACTCAACACAAGCACTAGCCACTGGTCTAGCTTCTAATCTTTTTTCTGGAATATTAATACCGCAGTATTTACATTTACCATATGTTCCATCTTCAATTCTAGCTAAAGCACCTTTTAAATCACGTTGTGTACTTTCTAAAACTTTCTCAGTTGCTAAATCAGTATGATATTTTTCCATCTCTTGTGCATTTTCATCCGCCTTATTGCCATATTCTTCAAATTTTACTGTTCCATCTTCATTAGAAATATCGGCCAATTCTTTATCAACTTTCGTTAATCTTTCTTGTAATTCATTTTTAATTTTATCTAAAACCTCTTTTGAGATATGAGAATTTTTCATTGCTTTAGTCATAAATTTTTATTTATTGTGATACAACTCTGAAATAAATTAGTTTTTCACAACAAGCTTTTAATCTATAAAAAAATTTAGATATATATCTTCTAAATTTAATTATATTATACACTTACTTTTTTAAAATAACAAGTATATAAATAACTTTAATTTAATATTAGCAAACAAATTATTCTTTAAAATTTGTTCTTAATTAAACATATTTTTTTAATATTTCAATCAAATTTTCTTTTGATTGCATTCCAACCATAGTTTCTTTAACTTCCCCATCTTTAAAAATAAGCAAAGCAGGAATACTCATTATTCCATATTGACCAGCTGATTTGCTTGAAGTCTCTGTATCACATTTTCCAACAATAGCAATATCGTTAATGAGTTCTGCAACTTCATCAATAACAGGAGCTTGCATTTTACACGGACCACACCATGGAGCAAAAAAATCCACTAAAACTGGTTTCTCTTTTGAAGCATCAATAACTTCTACCTGGAAATTAGCATCATTAAAATCTTTTGTCATTTATTTTGCGATTAGTTTCTAGCTTTTAAATTGTAAATCATTTAAAACCTATAGCTAATATTTATTTTTTATAATTCAACAATTTTTATAATTTGGACTGGACACACTTGAGCAGCTTGATCATTACAACCAATATCGGATAATTCGTTTTGTTTTGGTTTTACTTTACCATCATCTGCAAATTCCCAATTATCACAAAGCGTACACGCTCCACACCCCAAACATTTATCTCTTAAAAATTCAATTTTATACATATTGTTTAAATCACAATATAAATTAAAACTTTATCTGTTTTAACTTTACACTATTCTTTTGATAAATAAAATATACAACATTACTAACTATAAAACAAGAAAAACTTCGCAAGAAGTTTATTGCTAAATAAAAAACATCAAAATGCTTTTTGTTTATTATAACAAATTTTAAAAATAAAAGAAATAAGCATATTTCTCTCGTCATAATCGCTAAATACAGAATTCTATTTGTGGATAACTTTTTTATTTTATAATATTTTTCAACTATATAATAAAATCTAAACTAATATTAGTCATTTGACATATTATTTGTGTATGCTATTATATTAATAAGGATTGAGAGTTGATTAAAGTTTTACGGGAATAGAGTTTAGAACTGATGAGTATAGTTTTGCTTCTTACTTAAAGAATTAAAACCATACTCACCAACAAAAAACTCTATACACAAACCCAAACAAAACTTCAACCAACACAAACACTCAATCCTTTTTTCTTTTCTAAAAAGTTTTATAGTGATAAAAAGGCTAACATAAGCCTTTTTTTGTATGTTATTGACCAATAAGCTTACAAGAAATCACATTTGACGTATTTTTTATTTTATGATAATGTCTATTTAGGTACTCCAAAAGAGTATATTTTTTATTAACAATAAAAAAACAATATGGAGCGGTAGTTCAGCTGGTTAGAATGCCTGCCTGTCACGCAGGAGGTCGCGGGTTCGAGTCCCG
>JAGLJW010000034.1 GCA_023142215.1 Candidatus Parcubacteria bacterium | reverse complement strand
GATCGTACACTAATGCTATGATTTTGTTTATACACATACTTTTATGGAATAGTTGTTTAAATATTAGTTTGGACATAAATTTTTTTAAAATCTAGAGATTTAAGATAAAGTTGTATTTGGACAACAATCCTTTCATACGATTTTTGTGATTGACATTAATTCTTATTAAAAATAAAAAAATGATTGATTTAAATAAATATAAATATGAAATTGCATTAAATAGTTTTCAAAAATTTAGTGATAAAAAATTAAGAATACTTCTAAAAATATTTAAAAACGAAGAAAATATTTTTAAAGCAAGCTCCGAGGAATTAATAAAAGCCAGCGTTAGTGAAAATACGGCTTATGCTTTTTCTGTTTTTAAAAAAGATTTTAATTTTGAAAAAATTATAAATCAACTGATAAAAGAAGATATTGGAATTATTACACTTGAAGATGATAATTATCCTGCCCTACTTAAAGAGATTTATGATCCGCCACATTTATTATATTACAAAGGCAAGATAGAACAGGATAATAATATTAATATTGCTGTTGTTGGTTCCAGAAAATATTCTCATTATGGAGAACAAGCAGTTGAAAAAATTGTTGGAGATTTGGCTAGAAATAATATTACAATTGTTAGCGGATTAGCGCTTGGAATTGATGCATTGGCGCATAGGGCGACAATAAATAATAATGGTCGCACTATCGCTGTGTTGGGTACAGGAATTGATGCTAAAAGCATTTATCCAAAAATGAATAAATTTTTATCTGATCAAATTATTGAGTCAGGAGGGTTAATTTTGTCAGAATTTCCAATTGAAACACCTCCTGAAAAGTATAATTTTCCCAAAAGAAATAGAATTATTTCTGGTCTTTGTTTGGGAACATTATTAATTGAAGCTGCAGAAAAATCAGGTACGCTCATTACTGCACGTACAGCCCTTGAACAAAACAGAGAGGTTTTTGCTATTCCTGGGAGTATTTTTTCACAAACTTCAAAAGGCACGAATCAGTTTATAAAAGAAGGTGCTAAAATAGTAACTAGTGCGGATGAAATTATTGAAACATTTGATATCGAAAAAATTGAATCTCAAATTAAAACAAAACAACAAATTCAAACTACGATTGAAGAAGAAATGATTTTGAAATTATTAAATCATGAGCCTACTCATATTGATGAAATTACTCATGATTCTAAGTTACCCGCTCCACAAGTAAGTAGTACATTAATTATTATGGAAATGAAAGGATTGATAAAAAATATTGGCGGAATGGAATATATTATAATTAATTTTTAGTCTATCTATTAACCAAATTGTAAATACAAAGCAGTAAAAGTTGAATTTAATTTTGATTTTAATTCATTAAAATTTTTCTCTCCTAAATGTTCAATTTCTACAATTACATTTTCTAAATCTTTAATCATTTCTTTATATTTTTCATTATTCTGATTGTATTCTTTTAAAATTGTAAAATTAATTTTTAATTCACCGAGATATAAATCAATTTCTTGTTTTGAATCCGATTCAATAATTTTGTCTAAGATAAAACTAAAAATTAAAATATCATTACTTATATTTTTTATTCCATTTTCTTCTCGTAATTGTTTTATTTTTCTTCTGACTGTTTCAAGCTTTTCATAAGCAATATTAATTTCATTTTTCAAAAGAGCTTCCAGACTTTCTTCTTGGTTTTTTTCGATTTCTTTCAGTAAAGCAATCCATTCTTTTGTTTTTCGATATTGATTTGGCTGCTTGCTAGCATATTTCTTCACAATTTTTTTCCATTTTTCATAAGATTCTCTAGTGAGTTTAATCGCATTTTCTTTTTTATTCTCCTTAATAGCAAATAGAGCCTGTTTATAAATCTGATTAAAATCAAGCATATCATCTTCAAATACTTTTTCATTTTTTTCAGTTATTGGTTCATTTATTAATTCATTTTTTGAATTATCATTATCTTTTTTACAAGCAGTAGATGATATTATAATTAAAAATAGTAAAATTATAATATTTATTCTTTTATATTGCATAATAATTTGTATTTAATGTAATATTAATTGAAAATAAAAAAATGATTTTTGCAAAATACAAAAATCATTTTTTATTAATCAGCTGAACAATTCCATTCCATTCTTTTATTTATCTAAAATTTAGAGCGAAACGAAATAAAACAAGTGATTAATATTGGGATATTCAGAACTTTTTTTATGAAGTTGTAGCCTAAATTTTTGGTAAAGAATGGAGTGGAATTGTTCAGTTGGTTAATATCCAAATACGTTTAAGTATTTTATAAGATTTGTTTGATTTATATTTTAATAATTTTCGTGAAAAGTATATTTATCTCCAATTTTTTCAAATTTATTCTTGTTCATTAAAGCCAGTATAATTGTGGCTTTTTTTACAACTCTTTTATTTAAAACTTTTTCTATAATTTGATCACGATTAAGTGGTTTTGTGGCATCATTTAACACTTCTACGATAACGTCAATTACACTTCCCTCTTTATATCCCCAATCTTTTAAACCATATAAACCACGACCTACTAATACATATTTTTTATCCAATATAAGTTCGTTGTGTACTGTTGCTGGATTTGCATTTTTTTTGTCAAATTTAACTTCATTAATATTATTAGCAATTTCCTCAAAATGCATTGGTTTTTTCTTGTTTTTTAGAACCAAATAAATTTTATCATTAATAGTTTTTGGAGTAATATTTTTCCATTTATTATATCCCCAATAACCAAATTTATTTTGTTTAATTCTATCAGTAGCTCTAAGAATTGAATATAATGTTTTATTATTATTAATTAAATCAGGATTCTCATTAAATAAGTCAGCTTTTAGAATTTTAATAATATCAATATTATTTTTAGTATCAATTTTATCGCTGTGATTATTGAAACTATCTAAATTCTTTAATAAATCTAATACTTCATTAGTTTTATGAATTTTCTTTAATTTCTTAATTTCTTCCATTAATTCAGAGGCAATTTCTTCAAAATGTTCAATTTCTTGATGTTTAAATTTATAAATTCCACTAAATTGTTTTGAATTATCAATATTTTCAAATTCTCTATGAAGTAATTTTGTGATTAAAAAATTTATATAATTTTTATGAACGTCTTTATTATTAATTTCTATTTCAGCACCATCCATTGAAAATCCAACCAAAGCATCCTTTAAATATTCTCTTTCCATAAATCCACCATGCTCTTCTAGCAATTGAGAAATCACTTTTCTGAGAACATTTAAATGTTCATCAAGATTTTTTAACTCTTGCAACTTTTTAATACTAGAAGTTTCAATTTGTCTAATACGTTCCCTTGTTAGACCGTGTTCTTGTCCAATGCTTTCTAAAGTTTCTTTTTTTCCATGATCCAAACCATAACGTCGCCTAAGAACATCTTGTTCTCTGTCTGCAAGTTCTGTAAGTAAGCCATCAATAATTCTTACAGCATCCATATTATTAATCTCTGCCACTTTTTGGTCAGAAATTATTTGATCCAATATTGAAATATTGTCCATATTGTTTTTTTATCAAGGCATGGGCAACTTAGAATGTTGCTTATAACAGATTTTTAGTAAAAAATCTATCTTTATCATTTATCAATTTCAAAATTTATCATCCAAAAATAATAAATTTTAAATTTATATTTTGAATTATATTACTAATATAGCATGATACAAACTTTACGTCAAGACCTTGATTTTAAATTTACTAATATTTAAGATAATTTTCCATAAAAATGAAAAAAAACCTTTAAGTTTAGGTATAATTAGTATACAAGTTTGATTATTAATTTGTTTGGTTTTTATGAGTTATTTTGATAGATTTAATTAAACTTTTAGTTATAAAATAGATATTATTTAAGCTTTTTTCTTTTTAATATTTAGAAATTAAGAGTTTTTAATAAAAAAATAAAACCCAGAATATAATATTCTGGGTTGTTTTTCTTTATCTTTCAATTTGACCATTTCTATATTGTATATAAGCGTCTCGTAAAGCCACATATGGATCAAAAGTATCTTCAACAATATCGCTATAAGGATCATTTAATGATATGTTATTAATTGTATTTTCAAGATACAGCACTGATGCTATCTTATTAGTATAAATATAATTATGAGGATTTAAAATAGCATCTCCAGCCAGACCTATACCATCTCGTAATGTTGTTGGACCAATTATTGGTAAGACTAAATAAAAACCATTTCCAATACCCCACCAGGCAAGTGTTTGCCCAAAATCTTCATTACTTTTTTCAATTCCAAATTCAGTTTTAGCAGGATCGCCTAATCCGATTACACCTATTGTGGAATTAATGAGAAATCGTGCAATTTCTCTACCTGTTCCGTCTATGTCTCCTTGCAGAGTGTTGTTGACTATTCTAATAGGTGCTTTTAGATTAACCCAAGCATTATCAATAATCTGACGAATATCTTCTGGTAAAATTGTGCCATATACTTTTGAAACTGGTTTTAATAATACTTTGTGAATTAAATCATTAAAACCGAAAAAGAAACGATTTATTGGCTCAACTGGATCAAATACTTCCGATAATTCCCCTTCATTATAATCGCTTGAATCATCAAGATAGGATGAATTATCAGCCAATACACTTACTGAACATAACAACAGAAACATTAACATCAACAAAATTACTTTTTTCATGCTTTCTCTCCTTTTTTTGAGATTAAAATTTAATGAACTATTACGCATTACATAATACCAAAAATTTTTATTTTGTCAATCTTATGATATATATTGTCTATTAAACTTCAATATCAATTATATTTCCACTTTCTTTTTTTGTCTTCATTTTCTTCATTAACTTCATTGCATTTCTTCTTCTATCTTCTTCCCTTTTTTCCTTATCTTCTTCATTTAACTCTTTTTCTGGTGAATTTATTGGTTGCACTATTCTGGTGTTAATTTTTTCTATCATATTTTTTTGTATTTATTAACCAACTGGACAATTCCACTCCATTCTTTACCAAAAATTTAGGCTACAACTTCATAAAAAAAGTTCTGAATATCCCAATATTAATCACTTTTTTTATTTCGTTTCGCTCTAAATTTTAGATAAATAAAAGAATGGAATTGTCCAGTTGGTTAATAATTAATTTAATTATGTTTTGAAACTTTATAAAGTTTGTCAATATTTGATAATTTTATAAAGTTTTAATATTTATCAAGTTGTGAAATGTAGTTAATAATTTTATTAGCTTAACATAATAAAAATTATTTTTGGCAACTTGAGCAAAAATGTGTTCCTCTGTTAGCTGTTTTAGTTTTTTCAATAATATTTTTACACTTTAAACATTTTTGTCCTTGTCGTCCATAAACTTTAAGCAATTTAACGAAACTTCCCTTTTTGCCTTTACTATCAACATAATCACTAAAAGTTGTGCCCCGATATTTTATTGCTTTTTTTAAAATTCCCTCAATTGCCAAAAATAGTTTTCTGGCTTCTTTGGAGCTTACTTTGTTTGCTGGTCTATTTGGTAAAATTCCAGCCATAAATAAAGTTTCGTCAGCGTAGATATTTCCAATATCAGCAATTAATTGTTGATTAAGAAGAACTGCCTTGATGCTTGTTTTTCTATTTTGCAAAATATTAAAAAAATCCTTAAATTTGAAATTTGCTGTTAATGGTTCAATGCCGAATTTATCTAAAATTTCATCAAGACTTTTTTTATTTACTAAATCAAGATAAGCAAATAAACGCAAATCATTAAAAAATAATTTTGATTTATCTGAAAATTCAAAAATCACTCGTGTATATTTTCCAACCTGACAAAAATCAGCTACTTGCCCATGCAAAATTTGCTCTTCTTCTTTTTTGGAATTAGCATGACCACCAACAATAAATTTATCTTTATTACAATATATAAATTGCCCTGTCATTTTTAAGTGAGCTAATAAAAACAAATCATCTTTCCTTAAACTAAAATACATCAATTTACCTCGACGATTAATTTTAATAAATTTATTACCAATTAATTTATTTTTAAAATATCTCACAGATTTTCGTAAAATATTTTTTTTGTTCACTTTAACGCTAACAATTTTTTTATTTAAAATTGCTTGAGCTAAATCATTTTTTATTGTTTCAACCTCTGGAAGTTCTGGCATATTACAAAACTTTTATTGCTTATTTAGTATGTTTGGTTTTTCTGCTATATACTTATTCTATCTATATTTCAGCTTATTTGCAATTTTTTTAAATTTTTAATTTAACAACAATTCTTAAATATATATTCAGTATTATAAAAACGGTAGCAAATTTTTTAAAATGCTACCGTTTATTCAGCTAATCAATTTAGCTAAATTTTTTAAATCTTTTCATTTATGTAATCTGAGCATTAACGAATGATGTTATCCAGTTGCCAGCAGAATTTTTGTTTAAGTGGATGATAGACATGAACCCATACTTTTTTTGAGTTTTAACAACTTCAACTTTTCCGGACATTTGAACAAATATTGGTAAATTACCATAATTTGTGAGTTCAACTTTAATGCCGGCAGGTCTAACTTCTTGATGTAATGTTTCTTTAATATGTGCCATTAATGTAAAAATAGCCAGTCCGCAAGAGTCCGTGATTTCTGTTCTATCCGTCATTTTGTTTCTCCTTCCATTGGAAAAGAATTAATAAAAAGATCAAATAACTATTGTTAAGATATTTATAACAGGATAGTATATTTTTACAACATTGTCAAGTATACAACGAAAAACTTACTAGTGTCCAACAAAAAACCCACAAAAATAGAAAAAACCTTTCGTAGAAGATATAATACATAATGTGATGTTTTTTTGTTGTTTATTACATGGAATATTATTTTATTTCTTCCAACTTCAATTTCAAATATTACAACAGCTATTTTTTGAAAAATTCTTCTAATTCTTCTTTGGAATAAGTATTTATAATATTCTTTTTCTCAATTCCTAACTCAGAAAATATATCATTAAAATATTTTTCTACTATTTTGATTGCTCGCCAATATCTTAAATCTCTAGGTTTAAAACTGAAATCTGTGCCATTTTTGTCGGTGGTTGAATTAATAAATTTATTTTCATGCTCATCGGTGTTAATAGCTATTTTTAAACCTTGAGAAAAATAAGGTTTTAGTTGATTGCGAATGTTATCAGAGCTTATTATAGGTATTAATTCATCAAGTTTTGATTGTAGTATCTTTCTGTAGTCTACACTGTCTTTTGGATATTTATCATAATCCAATATCTCTTCATATATAAATGTAATCAATTTTTTTAAATTAATCTCAATTGCCACTTTATTTTTTATTGCCTTTTCGGCAAACTCTTTCCATTTTAATTTTTCAATAACATCTTCATTGAGATCGTTGCCTATGTGAGATAAAATGTTTACTTTTTTATTTTCAACTCCTTTTAGAATAAGTTCTGAATATTTTTCAGGGTCATTTATTATTGGATAAAACTTTTCTTTATCAATATCAGAATGAATAGCACAATTTACCATATCAAATTTTCCTTTCTTTATCATTTCTGTATTTAAACTTCCATCAGGCATTAGACTTGTCTCTATGCCTTTAAAAACTTTTAACCCAGAAGAACTTGAAAGTGTATCAATATCATCTAATATTTCTTGAATTCTCTCGTCTCCATATTCAGCAACTTCTTTAGCTTTTTCAATTGCAATTTTTTTTAGCTCATCCAAATCAGCTTTAGATAAACTGTCTTTACCTTTTGAAAAATTTTTCCAAAGCCAATCCTTATTACTCAAATACATTCCCATAAACCAATCTGTCATTCCACTTATTGCTTTATCTGTATTTCCATCACGAGAATGCTCCGTGATAGCAATAAATTCATTTTTCATTTCCTGATTATGGTAACTCAATAGTGCCTCAAGCGGTATACTACCACAATTACTCCCTTTTCGATGTTCAACAATATCATCTGGCAATTCAGGTTTGCTAAAGTCAGTTTTTGTGTGAGAGTGTAATTCCCCTTTCCAATGAGAAACACTTAATTCATTTTTACCTTCAGCTTTTTTCCTCCTCCTATCAGCTCCTTGATTAATTGTTTCAAGATTATTTTTCATATTTTAATTTATGTTATATTCCTATTTTATGATCACTTTAGTTTGCTAGTTTGTAAACTTAAAAGTGTTTAACCACTTATTTTCAAAATCATTTTGTAAAAACGCAGGAATATTAAATGTAAAGTATAAATTGTCTATATTATCATGTGGAATTATATAATAGAGTTCAACATCTCCAATTTCTAATATATATACTTTAAAATTACCGTATTTTTTAAGTTTAAGATTATCAAATGAATCAATTTTATACCAATTTTTTAACTCATTTTCACTATATGATTTAATATTTATTGTGCCAGAATGTGTACCGTCCTCGCAGAGAGAAGTAATATAATGTTTTTTAAAATCATTTAACGTATCATCACTCATATCTCTAAAAAAATGTATTCTTTTATAGTCCAAATCTGTCATATTTTCTAAATCATACTTATCTTCAAAATAATATTTCGGATATTGTATCTTAAACTCAAGCTTTTCATTTTGATAAGTTTGCCAATTATTTGTTACTGAAGTACTGGACAATAAATTAGACGTGCCAGATTCATCTTTTAGAATTTCAATTGAATTCCATTCCCAAAAATGTGGTGTGGCTGCCATCGATTGAAGATAAATAAACTTTTCTCTAGAATTATCCGGCTGATAAATAAAACTACTTATACATTTATAGCCAAAACATTTAGCATACTGTGAACATTTTGTTTTAGTTTTTTCTTCTGTCAGAATTTGCTTAGCCCATGTACATTCAGGTGTTGTTTTGCAAATAACATCTAAATCTTTTAATGAGTCAACATTACTTATTTTTGCTATAATTTCATTGTCGCTTGGCTCATAATCTTTCTGTAATAAAATGCTTACGATAATATCACTATTTTCTTTTTGCACATCTTGTTTAGAAACTAATATTTTGCAGTCGCTTAAATTACTACCTTCTCTTCCGATTATTCTTTTAATTGCATCTTCTATTGTTTCATTTTTTGACTTTTCAAATACAATCATAGTACCTCCTTCCACAGTGGATTTTATTGTATTATTTTTCTCTATAATAGTATCCTTTGGTAAATCTTTCCACCAAGCTGGGTATTTAAACATTATTCCTAATTTTTTACTTTTATAAATTGCTTGATCAGGAATTTTTATTTCCCCACAATCTTCAGGACAATTACATTCATCTTCGTTATTTTTGTTATCACAAATTCCATTACCACAATTACTACATATTCCGCCTTTTCTTGGTGCTGGCAGATTAGCACACTCGCCATTATATTTATTATATTTAACATCAGCCATTGCTTTTAATCCTTGACAACATTTTTCAATACAACCAACACATGTTCCAATTGATTCTCCTATTTTTGCACAATTTTCAATTTCTTGATTAATTGGTTTCGTTACTTGATTATTTGTAACGTTTTTATGTTGTACATTAATAAAATACCAGCTACTGATGACAATCACTATTAATACCGTAAATAATAAAACCGCTAACAATATTTTGGTAACACCAGAAAGAAAAGGTTTCTTTCCAAAAGATTGCTTTTCAATTTGATTTTGTTCTAAATTCGGATTTTGATTTGAGTCTTGAGTTTGATTTTGCATAAATTTTTATTCAATACTGGGGACAGGTCTTAATTGAAGACTTGACCCCCAGTTACAATTCAACTATTATGCTTTTTATTGTTTTTCTTTATCTAATGAAAACTAGTTATTCCAAATTTTTTTAAATAATTTCCAAACATATTTTCCAACAACAAGCATTATTAATAAATAAAGCAAATATTGAAAAGTATAAGCAGCTAATGTTATTAAACCGATACTTAAGTCTTGTAAAACTTTGTTCATATTAAATACGAAAGATTTGATTGAATTGTTCCAAGAATCTTTTAATCTGTCTATGTCAATATATTTATTTTCGTAAATATTAATATTGAAATATGTATACTCAAGTCTATCTAGTCTTTCAGCTTTTAAGCGACTGATTCTTTCAAGTTTAGCACTAGTGTTAATTTTTTCTTGAGATAGTCTTTCAATTATTTTAATTTTGCTTTCAATAATATTAGCTAAACTCCCAGCATCTCTGGTTTGTGTAGCTAATTTGGAAATTTCATTATAGGCAATAATAGCGCTAGACAAAGTATTGTCCATTGTTCGTAATTTCCTTTTTAGTATTTCTTCTTCGCTGGTAAAATCATCAATTTGCTTTTTAATAGTTTCTATACTTTCATTTATTTCTCGTGGATTTAAAGATTCAATGACTGCTAGCACTTCTTCTGTTTTATCTTTTTCAACTTTGAATCTAAAATTACAATTATTATCTCCGCTATTGGAACTTTCAAAAATAACATAATCCTTAGACTTCAAAGATGCGATAGAATTACATGATTGCTCAAGATTTCTGGTTTTAATCATTGCCCTATATTCAGTAATCTCAAAATCTTCAGCATCTACTCCTGGAGTGTAGTCGTTGTTTGATGATGCCATATTCCGAATTGATGATGGCATAATACCTTTAGAAGAAAGAATGCTATTAGTCATGCCTTTATTCATTGCCATTCCTGATACATTACTAAAACCTTCTGTCATTCCACTACCAAAACCTGATGAGTATTGACGACTAGGATTGGAAACTGAGTGTAATGTTCTGTTGATGAATCCAAAAGCAAAAGACAAAACTATAATTACCAATAAGATCAAGCCTAAACTTTTAACGATTTTAATTGGTGTTAAATTGTATTTTTCAAGAAATTGCATATTTTTTTGTT
>JAGLJW010000033.1 GCA_023142215.1 Candidatus Parcubacteria bacterium | reverse complement strand
AATACTTCTTTAATATACCAAATTTAAAGGCTGAAAGTCAATTTCTACAATAAAAACTTCCATAACGATAACATCCTCCGCCCATATATTTATGGCAAACTTTTCAATAAAGCATCCACTCTTCTTGCTTCTGTTAAGGCTAATTCTAGTTCAATGTCACTTTCTGCTATCTTGGCTTTAAAATAATTATATAAATCACAATTGAGTTTTATATATTCATGTGGTTTAAGTTTTTTTTCCTCCTCAACTGGTTCTCCTTTTTGATACGCATATAGTCTATTCAAAGCTTCTCCGGCATAATCAACTGCTGATCCTGCTAAACTTTCAATATTATCCTGCAATAATCCAGTTGCATGTTCTGTTGCTGAAGCTGCCATGGTAGCAACATCAGGAATACCACCAGCCAAAACAGAGGCTATTCTTGTTGAGAATTCCATTATAGCTACATTTGTCATATCAGCTATTCCGTTAATGCATTTTTTATTAACATCAAGCATAGCAACATTTAAATCAGCCCTAGTAGCATTTATAGCTTTTACAGTATTCGACCAAAGTTTTTTTTCTGCAATAAGATTGACTCTCATTTCCGCAATAGCATTTTTATCACGAATACACTCTCCATCTTGGCAAATTTTAGGAAAACTAAGGGAAGAAAAATTTTCTACATCAGCATTGCAATTTGTATCAAAAGTTTTAATACATTTATTCTCTCTAGGATTACATCCCATTTTCCAGGCAACATTTCCCTCGCATATTGAATTGCAATCATTGTCATATTTACATTCACCTTCAATTTTGTCTTCATCTTCATCTTCATCACTATCTATCTCGTCAGCTTTTACACACTTATTATCTTTAGATATTTTATCGTCGTCACAGTATGTACATTTTCCTTTACTGTAAATTCCTTCATCCTCAAAACACTTTTCAGCAAAAGCCTCTTTTTCATCCTCAACCCACTCATCATATTTTTTATTAACGTGTTTCTTCGCTTCTTTCCTGCTCATATTGATATTGTCGCAAAAATCTCCATGATTTGCACATTTGCAATACATATAATTAATGTGCACACCACAAAAATCATCTTTTTTGTCTCCTGATTTGAAGCTTATAGACTCAGAACATCCTGACAATAAAAAAACAAACAAAAAGACGGTTAACAATTTTACATACTTCATAATTTTATTATTACTTTAGTAATTTATTTGTAAGCTTTAAATTTAAAATCCTTACATTCAATCGGCAACTTTGCACTTTCTTCCCATGTGCCTATCTCTGGATTAGTAATTACAAAAAAATGTGTGTTAAAAGTAGTTCCGAAAATAATATTGTCATATAAGAACAAATTTTTTGAACTAATAATAGATCCTGATGGCGATTTTAAATTAAAAATTACATCTTTGTTACATTCTTCGGTTGTGATTAGTAATATTTTTAATTTTTGAATCGGGGCATTTATAGTAACAGTAGACATTCCAACTTTGAAATTTGAAAGTTCTTTTTTTGTTGTCTCAACATATTCTTCAACCTGAGATAACATCTTACTTTTTTCTCTGACATATTCTTCCATTAAATCTTTTAGATAGGTCTGATTATTTTTTATTAAAAAATTATATTTTTTCTTTATACTGGGTAATATGTCTTTGATTTCTTTGTCAACTAATGCTATTTTGTTAAAAATATCTGAAATATTTGATGACACTTTTATTTTTAAAAGACTTTGCTCTATCTTTTCTTTAATTTTTAATAAATCTTCATTAGCAGTTGCAATCTGAGTTTCTGCTGATGTTGTTGTATTATTTTTCTTTAGATTGTTAGCACTTTGTTGAAAAATTGTGGCTACTTTGCTATATAATTCAATTCGCAAGCTGGCCAATTCTGTTAAAATATCAGGATCAACAAAGTCTATAGGTATTAGACTATTTTCCAAATTTACAGCCGAATCTTCAAGAATAGTAACGCCTTCTTCGTATATTTCTTTTGCTTGATCATGTGTATTTGTTAGATACTGAAACTTTGTTTCGTCGTTTAGTCCAAAACTTTGTTTGTAATAATCCATCATCTTTTCGGAGAATTCCGTGATTTTGAAATCTGAAACTTTTTTTATCTGATCGCCATTAAATTTCTTGTACAATTCTAATTGATATAAAAATTTTTCCAAACCATGATAATACTGAGTTAATTTTCCTGCGAATTGTCTTTCCGCTACATAATTTTTTGGGGTGACTTTTGTCAATTTATCCAAATCAGCTAAAGCAAAACTTACATCTTGTCTAGCTATGCCAATATATTCTAAATCATCTTCATTTATTTCTAGTGCCTCAGCTATATGCTTATTACGTCCTATTTCCCAAAAAGTACTAACCCCACGAGCAATTCTATCACCTCTGTCCAGCTTATTTTTTTGAAAATTATTAACACCCAAAACCCTTGGCTCATTTTCTGTTCCACTGGCAACTTTAATTGAAAGAATTAAATTTTCTTTAATTCCGTTATTAATACTTGTTTGAACTTCTAAATATCCTGTTATCACCTCTTCAAGATTGTTTCTGTATGTATTATCTATATCTGGAATAGATTTTAGTTTTGTAAGATCATTAGATGTTGTATGATTATCCTTCAAAAGAAAATACCAAATAAATGTAAAATTTAGCAATAGAACTAAAAAAATCAACAAAACAACAAACAACCAACTGTTTTTTGGTTTTTTATTGGATAGCTTATCTTTAGGTGATTCGTTTTTACTAAGATTATTATTTGTTACATTTTTTTCCATATAATAATGCTTATGATTTTATTTATATTTAATATATTTGTTTTTGCAATTGTTTTAAATCAATCATAAAAAACGTTATTATGAGTTTCTTGATTACTTTCAATTTACCTTATTTTTTAATAAAAATCAAATTGAACATATAAAAACAAGGCTAAAAAATTAGTCTTGTTTTGGAAAATAAAATATTTTCAAGTGCATTACTTATTGTATTAGTCTTGGAAAGTTAACGATGGAATATTTTATTAGAATGTATTGTTGAATATAAAACATTTCAGAAATTAAATAGCATCAGATAATTCAAATTTAGCTTCAATTCCATATTTACTGCAAATCCTTTGTAATATATTTGTACTTGCACACACTTGCCCATTTTCTATTCGAGAAACAACAGCTTGGGTTGTGTTAATTTTTTTTGCGAGTTCGCTTTGTGTCACACCTTGTTTTTTTCTGAAATTTATTATCTCGTTAGCAATTTGATACTTCAGTAAATTGTTATAAAAATCTTTTTTAAATTTTGGATTTTTTAAATTACTATTCAAATCATTGTGAAATGAATTTGCAATTTTGTTTAATTTTTTCTTATTCATATATTTTTGTTATATATTTTTAAAGATATAATGTCAATACTAAAAAAAACATACTTTTTTGAATCTTCCATTAAATTAATCTAACTTATTAAACTGCTTAATTGATACTCTATTTTTTTTAAAACCCTATTTGAAGTTGTGAAAGCTTTTATGATATCTCTTTTTGTAAAATAATCATCATTTTCTTTTAGACTAGTTAGGTGTATTTTATTTCTGTTATCTTTTAACTTATCTACCCCCCTAACTAAATCTTTATTTAGTATCTTGCATTTTAAAGAAGCTCTTATTATAGTCTGAAATTGAATATTGTTGGCAAGTTTTTGATGTTTTCTATATTTTTTTCCTACAATAATATCTTCATCTCTTACTGATTCAGGAATTTTATATATTGTTTTCACGTCATAATATTTCCATTCTGAATTCATTATATCAGAGTCTTTAATTTTTCCATTTCTCTTAAATTCTTTAAGACAATACAACAAACTACTCTCTACAATACTTGCTGTATATAAGATAATAGTTTTATAAATACTATACTGAATTGTTCCTTTAATCTTCATTGAATCTTGGATAATTGTCAAAAATGTAATATATCTAAGGGCAATGCTAATATTTTGTCTTAATAAGTCATCTTTAATAAACAAAAAATTCTCTTCCAATGATTCTTCAGAAGGCACTTTATCTAAAATCTCTTTTTTTGAAAATTTATCTACCATCACCGCTTCTTAATAACCCGCTCAGAGAAGAATAACCTTTCCCACGTAAATAATTACCTAGTTTTGCATCTGAACGCACACCAAAATCCCTACCATATTTTTTTTCTATAGTACCCATTTTTGTGTCTGATCTTTTTTTTCTTATTATTTTATTCATATTATTATATTAACAAAAATTTAATTAAAAAACAATTAACTTTTTTTGTTATTTAAAAATATTTCTTGTTTGGTGTTTTTGTGATTAGTGATGTGATAAAAATGTACCTGCATATTGAATTCTTGATATATGTGTTATAATAATTTACTATTTAATATCTTAATTATTATTAGATGTTTATAATATATTATATTAATAATCTTAATTCAAGATTTGATTCTAATCTTTATTTTTTTATTATTCATATAATCATGTAGTCACAGATGTATTACTCGAAGTATCACTAGTTATAGTAGAACCTTTTTTAATTTTTTGTGGCATTATATTAATATGCACGTCCAATAAATAGCCCAGACTGTTAAAAGAATTTTTTAATTCATAAACATCAAACAATATTTTTTTAATATCATCTTCTGTAAATCTGGCAATTATCTCTGGATAATCCAATTCTATTTTCATACTATTGGCTGGATATCTAAAAACTGTATTATCTGTATCCTCAATTTCAAAATTGTTTTCTATTTTGTTTTTTAAAAATTCCAAATGCTGAAATTTATCAGTTAATTTCTCTATATTGTCAAGCCATTTACCTGAATAATCAGCTTCAAGATCAGCAAAAGATAAATCTATATTTTTTGGGTCAGCTAAATATGCATTTTTTATCTCTTTTTTTATTTTATTTAAATTTAACTTATTTTTTAACACATTAAATAATTCTTTTGAATTATGAATTCTTTCACTCCTTTGCAATTTTTTATTAACAAAAATTATTAAAGTTTTTATATTTGCTTCTATTCCATGTTTAACATTATAAAGTGTAGCAATGAGAGTGTTGTCGGGGGTAAAGGCCAAAACTTTATGTGTTTCTATTCCGTTAAAAACATTGTATTTTTTGCCAAGCATCTCTCTTAATGCCAACTCTGCTAAATTAAAATAATTTTGACTAAAATGTATCCAGGAATTTGCTATTTTTATTTCTCTTTTATTCATAAATATAATTTCATTCTTTTATTGAGGTATATAAAAAAATTATCAATACGATTGTCGGCTTTTAATTCTGCCAGATAAACTATGAACAAATAATTCACTTTTTTTGTTTTGTGCAATTTTCTATCTGTATTGAATAGCTTCTCAGGTTTATTTGCACAGAATAATTTATGCACGCAATTGTGAATAAAGTCAGAACCAGGATTCGGGACTATGAGGGGCATATTTATATCCCTGATTTAATTGATAATTAAAACAATTTATTTAAACCAAGTTAAAGTCTCATCAAATAAAATCTCTTCTTTATCACATTCATCAAAACAATGTCCTGCTCCATCAATAACTTTATACTCGTGTTCTACTTTAAATTCATCAATAAACTTTTTCCACTTATTTTTTAAAACACCTTCACCCGCACAAATAACTTTTAGTGGGACATTGCAATCTTCTATCCATTTTTTATAATCGATATTCTCCCATTCAGTGATTAATTCTTTTCCAGCAATATAATGAACACCCCATTTAATAATATAGGTGTCTAATCTTTTGTTGTACTCATACCATTCACCATCAGTCTTTGGATTCAGACGATCTGATGGGTCCCAAAGTACAATTTGACTGGCAATCTCCATGTTTGCTCCCATAATAACCGGTCCACCCAGACTATGGCCAATTAGATAAATGTTTTGATATTTATCCTTGAAATGACTCAACACAGTATTTAAATCCTGACTGTGAGTACCAATGCTACATTCATGTAATTTACGTCCGTCAGGTTCATCAGTATATAGGTCAAAACGAAAAACAGAAAATCCCTGCTTTGTGAAAAATTTAACTGCATTATAGAAATGGTGTTCATTTTTATGCCCGGTTAGGCTATGTACTATAACGACTAGTTTGCTATTGTCATTTTCACCATCCAAAACACCGTAAATCTTTTTATCGTCTTTTGTTTTTAAAATAATTTGTTCTTGCATATTATTAACGTTTATAAAGGGGTCAGGTTTTGTTTTTTGAGTTTTATTTCTTCATCTTGTAAGCATCTAAAATTCTACTAATTACTGAATAATGTATTCCTAAATGATTAATTAATTAATAACTAAATATATTTTATTAGATTGAAATTCAAAATACAGGACTTAACTTTTTTACTGTTCAATTTTTTTATGTTGCTCTATATACCAAGCTGGAGCACATGGAACAAACATCTTCATATTCCCCTCCCAATAGTATTTCTCATCTGGCTCAAGTAAGATTAAATCTTCTTCATTGAGCTTTATTTCTTTACCCTCCACCACTATTTTACCGCTACCTCTTATTATAAATGCCAGTTCTTTGCATTTTTCATTTGTTACTCTGCCCTTTTCTGGATATCTTCCTTTAACTATCACTACTGCTCCATTTATATCTTTATCTCCTAAAGGATATTCAGTAACAATACAGGCATCACTATTTTTAAATTCTTTTGTTTGGTTTTTGTGAATAATTTTCATACTCTTTATTTTAATGGCTCTAGGCTAGATACTTAGACTAGTTAATTTATAATTTTTTCAAGACCTCTATTAATTATAACTGGTTTTAAATTTTCCAACTCATCAATATAATATAAAGGGGTCGGGTCTTGTTTTTTTGAATTTTGTATATTATTTATACTCTACTAATCATTGAATAGTAAATCTAAAAACATTCTTAAAATTTAGCTTGATTCTTTATTGAGGTATATATAGAAATTATTTATAAACTCTATTGTGTTTTCCTAAATCTAAAAAAATAACCAAAGTATAATCATCAAATTCTTCAAATATTTAATCCTCATAAAGTCTTAAGATGATTAATTGCATTTTTAATATTCATACTCTTAGAAACATTTTTATTATTTTTCGCTTCAGATGAAGCTTTTATAATAGCTGTTTCCTCCTCCAACGTTAAGTTATTCTCTGTTGTAAGTAAAAATGGCAGTCCCTTGCGGAGCGTTGACTGTCTTATAAAAAGCTTAATGGCGCTACTCATATCAAGACCAAGTTTGCTAAATATCCTCTTTGCCTCTCTCTTTTCTTTTTCATCAATACGAATTTGTATATTAGACATATGTTTTTATATTAATAATTATACTGTAATGTTATCATATTGTAATAACATTGTCAACACAAGACCTAACCCTTTTAATTATTTAACGGTATTTGCAATCTCTTGACACTTTTTCCTTAATTCCTTAATTTGCTTCAAAGCAAAAGGATTTTTTTTCAGATTGACTAAGGGTTGATATTCTTTAATTAATATATCCTCCGTATTATTAAGGTTACTATCCGTCTCTATCCAGCTGGCAGTGAGATGTTTGTTAATCCAATTGATGATTTTTAATTCATCTTTCTTGGAAAACTTATAATTATATTTATTCTTTTTATCAACCAATGAACCTCTTGGTGGTTTGAATCCTAGTATTGCTCCCATACTTCTAAAAAATGTTCCGTGTCCTTTTCCTCTTAATTCTTGATTTAAAAATCTTTCTTTAAGAGATTTTGTGGCTATTCCAATATAAATTATTTTATGTTTTCTACTTAAAAAAATTTTTGTAAATTCCTTTGGCAAAAAATTGATATCTTTAATTTTTAAACAATAAATTCCAGGAAAATCTGGAACAATATCATCTATGTTTAAACAATTTTTAAAATCTTTAAAGTCTATTAATTTTATCATATTATTATTTAACTAACTTATATTTTTATTAAATTATTCTATTAAAAATCTATCTCTTTAGAGTTCTCCTTGTTCTCAGGGAAATTAATATAGGTATCAGTATATTTAGCTTCTAAATTATTATAATACAAAACATAGAGGAGTGTCAGGTTTTGTATTTTAATTAATATTTACAATATTACAAACTACGTTTTTTTATATTTGCCAATCTCATCATCTTTGAAATCTTTTCTTTTTAACACTATTGTAGCAACTAATAAAATATCAGCTCTACATTGTTGAGAAATTTGTTCTAGCTCTATCGTCTGTCCACTATTTGCTGAATCCAAGATGTTGTTAATTCTTTCTTTAGCTTCTTCTATTTCTTTTGTTTTATTTATTGAACTAACCTTGTATTTATTGACAAGTAATGCAAGAATAACAACTCCACTAGCATCAACAATCTCCATTTGTCGTATTTTTTTCTTCATTGAGTTAATAACGTCTTGAGCTCCTACAGTAGTGTCATTCCTATAAAACCTCTTAAATTTATCGTCCAACAACTTTGTAGTAGCAATTACCGAATCAACGTAATTATAAAAAGCATACAGAGCAAGACCTACTGCATGATCGAATGACTTCAACTCTGATAACTGAGAATTATAATATTTGAGCAAATCTCTGTGAGCATATTGAATAGAAGGATGCGAAGTGAAACTATTAGCATCTGACATTCTTTGAAACTGAGCAAGAACATCTTTTGTGGGTTGGATATCTCTATTGTTCGTGCTTCTGTTAGTTACAATATCTATAAAAAATCCACGAGCAATTGTTTTTATTTTAATCTTATTATGAATAACATTCTTAATCAAAGAAAATAATACTGACAAGACAACACCTGAAACCGCGCCAATCAAAGCAATGACCCATTGTTTATCAAAAAAACCTTCGGGTATTTGTGTTAATATTATTTTCTGGGGCTCAATAATAATGTTATTAATAAGTCCTGGTACCGAAGTCGCAATTTGTTTAGTTGTTGTAGAAAAAATGATTTCCATATGTTTTAGTTGATAATAAAAATATAATCTATTTTAACAGTCAAGGCAAATTTTCTCATCACTCTCAACTGTTTTCCACAAAAACTGCATGGTCTACTGATTTGCAACTGAACTTTTTCGCCTATCCTAATGCGTTTACTCTTATGCATTAGCTTATTCAAAAACTGCATGGCAAAATTTTCAGGAATATTGCTAGCATCAAGTTTAATTTTTACTATACCCTTAGCATTAGCAATTTTTTTGGCACCAGATTGAAACCCAAGGGACTTATCATAAATCCTTCGCCTGCTTCAGTATCTGTAATCCTAAAAACCAAGGCATCTATTTGCTTTTGAGATATTCTTCTAAAAAAAGGGAGGTCAGGTTCTGAATTTTAAATTTTGTATATTATTTTATACCCTACTAACCATTGAATAGTAAATCTAAAAACATTCCTAAAATTTAGCTTGACTCTTTATTGAAGTATATATAAAAAATTATCAATACGATTGTCGGCTTTTAATTCTGCCAGATAAACTATGAACAAATAATTCACTTTTTTTGTTTTGTGCAACTTTTCGTCTATATTGGGTCTGTCGCCGAACTACAGCATGATCTAATATTAAGTCAGTTTTGATTCACATGGATTAACGAATTAAGATGAAGTACTTTATCGAAATTTATGGCTAAATACAAAGTATTTCAAAAATTAACTTACTAAAGAATCTGTTGGAATATGCAACACTGAATGCAAATTCCTAATCATTCCAATTGTTAATCCTCTCTTTTTTTGAAGAACTTCTGATACCCTGTTCGCTCCAATTATTTTTGCTAAATCTTTTTTTTCTAACTGCATCTGCTCCATTCTAAATTTAATTGCCTCAATCGGATCAGGAGGTAATATCTCATAATTATCCTTCTCATATTTTTCGATCAGCACAGATAAAATCTCAAGTTCATCACCTTTTTTAGTCCCAGGGTCTGCTTCTATAATTTTTTCAATTCTAGTAAGAGCTTCTTTGTAATCCCTTTTAGTTTTTATGGGTTTTATATTCATATATTTTTTGCATCAATTTTATCGTACTCCTTATTTAGCCCAATTTCTTATTGAGAAATGTATAAAAATTATCAATACGATTGTTGGCTTTTAATTCTACCAGATAAACTATGAACAAATAATTCACTTTTTTTGTTTTGTGCAATTTTTTGTCCGTATTGAATAACTTCTTAGGTTTATTTGCACAGAGTAATTTATGCACGGGTGAAGGGAATCGAACCCCTGCTAGAGGTTTTGGAGACCCCTGTACTACCATTATACGACACCCGCATTATTTAATTTTAATTAATTATTTAATATTGATTACTATAAACTCACCTGTAGATCCACCTGTCACTCGCGAGTGACGGGTCGCAGACTATACGACACCCGCATTATTTAATTTTAATTATTTAATTTTTAATCTTCTCAATAGTGCATTATATACCGAACCACTACTTTTTAATCCTTTCTCTCTTTCATATGCTAAATATTTATTATTGAATGCTTCGTAATAAATTAGCTTTGGTTCTCTGCCTTTGGTAGTTTTTACTTCATTATTTTTATGTTGCCCTATTCTTTTTCTTAGGTCGCTAGAACAACCTATGTAAAATATCTTAGTTCCAAGCTCTTTGCATTTTAATAAATAAACATAATACATTCTACTTGATTAATTTTCATTAGTTATTCAATATTAGCTTTAATAAACTCACCTGTAGTTCCACCTGTCACTCGCGAGTGACAGGTCGCAGACTATACGACACCCGCATAAGCAATAAAGTTCATAAAGTTAAAAGTCTTATAGAAACTTTTAACTTTATGAACTTTATGAATTCTACCACTATTTAGTTTCTTTGTGCTTTGTATGTTTTTTACAGAATTTGCAATATTTATTAAGTTCTAATCTATCTTTCAAGGTTTTTTTGTTTTTTCTTGAAAAATAATTCACTCTTTTACATTCTGTACATTCAAGCTTAATCATGTTTACTTGCGACATATATTTTCCGATAATCACCAAAAACAGGCATATTAAAACCTGTCAATGAATTATTAATAATTCTCTATTTATAATAATACATATAAATGAAAAAGTCAATAATATATATAATTCTTGTTTTTTTATTAATATTAGTAAAAAATAATTCAATAATAAATTTATAATGTAACAACAATTATCAAATATTAGATAATTAATTATAGTTGTTGAGTTTTGTCATTTAAAAACAAAGCGATAGTTAAAATAAAAAATTACTTAAATAATATTTTTTTGTCATTTCGAAATGAGCGATAGCGATTGAGAAATCGCTTCAATAATGTAAATGTATAAAATAATATTAAAGTGATTCCTCACATTCGTTCGGAATGACAAAACTGTATTAATAAAATAAAAAACCGTCTGTACTTTTTTATACTGATGGTTGGAGAATATTCGTTGTTAAAAAAAACATTATTTAGTTGGTTTTATGGAAATAGCTTGTTTTATTTCAATAAGGAAATTTGCAGGATTGCAAAGAATATGCATTAAAGCCGTAAACTCTTCTGTTCTTTTTTCGTCAAAAAAATAATATCTATAACTCTTTGTGGCGGCTATTCTACAACACATCCAAAATCTGTTGCCCACGTTCATTTTTGGATTTTTTAAAATTGCATTGTTTATATCTTCTTTTAACCCAAGAATTATATTCAAGGGCGATTCTACAAATACTTCAGCGACAGAAATCCATTCTTTTTTTATTAAACCTTGTTCGTTAAAAACGATAGTATAATTTTGAAATCCATAATTGGGTCTATATTCGTCAAAATTAACAGTAATTTCCAAGCTATCTAACAAGTCAAGCAAACCAAGATTATCAATAAAATATTTTTCCATTACTTCTACTTGTTCTTCTGTGCCAGACAATTTTATTCTCATTTTTTTTCCTCCTGTTTTATTGTTATGAAATTTTAAGAAATAAAAATTTATTTGTTATTAACCAACTGGACAATTCCATTCTTTTATTTATCTAAAATTTAGAGCGAAACGAAATAAAAAAAGTGATTAATATCGGGATATTCAGAACTTTTTTTATGAAGTTGTAGCCTAAATTTTTGGTAAAGAATGGAGTGGAATTGTCCAGTTGGTTAATAAATAAGCAATATATTCTAATTTATTATATATTTTATTAAACCATTGTACAAGTTCTATCTTCTAGCTTTTCTAAAACCTCTTTTCTTTCCACTATATTTTCTATTAAATCCATCTTTTCTTTGATAGCTTTCGCTCTTACCACCTTCGGAAATATTAATTTTTTTACCTTTAAATTTTGTTCCATCTAAAAATTTTACAACATCATTGGCTCGTCCTTTTTCAACTGAAAAAACAGAATATTCAGACATCAAATTAATTCTTCCAATTTCAGCACCTTTTAATTTTTTATTTGAATTGATCAATGCAAAAAGTCCTTTAATATCAAATCCGTGGTTTTTTCCAATATTGATTTTCAGATTAATATTATTTCCATCGTCTCTTTTTTTAACACTAAAATCTTTTGTTTTAGAATTTAAATCTCTAAGATCCTTACAACTTTTCATTAGATGACTAAATTTATTGGTAATAATATAATTAATTAAATCATCTTTTTTTAATTTTTTTAATTTATCAACAAATTCTTGAAAATATTTTTCATTACTTATTTCATCAATATTTGTTTTTTCTACTTCTTCAAAAAAACTATCAATTTGTTTTTGATAAACATCATCTCCACTTGGAATTTTTTTAAATTCAATTTTTTTACCAACCATTTCTTCTAATTGTTTAATTCTTCTTACATCTCTTGGGCTGGCAATAGAAATAGAAATTCCACTTTTTTGTGCTCTTCCCGTTCTACCACTTCTATGAGTATAAGTTTCATTTTGATCAGGAAGATTGTAATTAATAACATGAGAAAGGTCGTTTACATCTATTCCTCTAGCGGCTACGTCTGTAGCAACCAATAAACGAATTTGTTTTCGTTTAAACCTGTCCATGATTTTTGTTCTAATATTTTGAGAAATTTCGCCATGTATAGCTTCTGCGTCGTAATGAGCTTTTTTTAACTTATCAGCTACTATTTGAGTTTCGTTTCTAGTTCTGCAAAAAAGAATACCATAAATTCCAGGCAAAGAATCTAAAATTCTTTTCAAGGCATCAAATCTATCTCTGGCTTGAGCTACATAATATTCATGAGTAACATTATCTGCTCCAACATTTTTTTCTCCGATACTTATTTCTTCAGCTTCTCCCATGTATTGTTTAGCAATAGATCGGACACTGTTTGACATAGTTGCTGAAAAAAGCAAAGTTTGTCTTGTTTTTGGAGTTTGTTCTAAAATAGCATCCAAATCTTCTTTAAATCCCATATCCAACATTTCATCAGCTTCATCAAAAACTAACCATTTAATAGTATTAAGTTTTAAAACTTTTCTTCTAATTAAATCATGAACACGCCCAGGTGTTCCTACAACGATATGAGTTCCTCGTTTTAATAATCTAATTTGAGAATCAATTCTTTCTCCGCCATAAACTGGGGTAACAAAAATATTTTTTGAATACTTAGCAAATTTTTTTATATCATCAGAAATCTGAAGACATAATTCCCTTGTTGGGCAGATGATTATTGCTTGTAAATCTTTTTTATTAGCTTGTAATTGATTTAAAATTGGCAAACCAAAAGCAGCTGTTTTTCCTGTTCCTGTTTGCGCTAAAGCAATTAAATCTTTTTTTGATTTTAATATAAATGGAATAGACCTTTCCTGTATTGGCGAAGGCTCCACAAATCCTAGATCATCAAGACCTTTCATTAACTCAGCATTTAAGCCAAGTTCTTTAAATGTTGTCATAAATTGTTTTATTTGTCCCAGTCTTAAAAATGTTATTTTTTATTCAACGTTAGTAAGAATTTCTAAATATAAAGAATTTCCAAAAAATTGTGTCCAAACAATTATGACAACTCTCTAAAGAGTACAAATAGTATTATTTTTAATTTTTAAAAGTATATAACAATAATTACATATTTTTTAAATTTTGTCAATGTTTGTACAATTAAGCATAATATTATATAATAATGTTATAATAAAAATGTGTTAAAAATCTCTTATCCTTATGAAAAAAAATAATTTAAAAAAAATAATTACATCGTTTTTAATTTTTATGTTTTCGGTGTCATCGGTTAGTGCTTCTGTATTTAATCATAATGATATTATAACTGATAGCGAAATGCTTGATTCGTCAACTATGACGCTTGCGGAAATTGAAACTTTTTTAAGAGCTAAAGGTGGTCATATAGCAAGTTTAAGAACTAATAATTCAGATGGACATTTAAAAACAGTTGCTCAGATTATTTATGATGCAGCTAATAATTATGATTGTTCAAAAGCAGAAAATTTGAGCGACAAACCAACGAGAGATGAAAAGGCTAAGAAATGCGTGCCGATTACTATTAATCCAAAAGTTCTTTTAGTATTGCTTCAAAAAGAGCAAGGATTATTAACTGATAAAACTCCAAAGCAATCTCAACTTGATTGGGCACTTGGTTATGGATGTCCAGATAATGAAGCCCCTGATCCACGATGGAAGGGTTTTGGTAAGCAATTAAATTCTGCTTCTCTTCAGTTCTATGATTATATTAAGAGTCCTAATAATTATCCATATGAAAAAGGTAAAACTTACACTGTTACAAATACTGGTCATCTTGACTCTATAGTTACACCAGTAAATAATGCTACGGCTGCTTTGTATAATTATACGCCTCATGTTTATTGGGGAAATTTTAATTTTCATAAATTTTGGAACAGCTATTTTTCTATGAATTTTCCAAATGGAACTTTGGTGCAGATTAGAGGTGAAGCAGGAGTTTGGTTGATTCAAAATGGAGTAAAAAGACCGTTTCATACTAAAGGTGCTTTAACTTCTCGTTTTGATTTAAATAAAATTGTTAAAGTAAATAAATCAGATCTTGATAATTATACCAAAGGTTCACCAATTAAATTTCCTCAATACTCATTAATAAGATCACCTCGCGGTACAATATATTTGCTTGTTGATGATGTTAGAAGGGGCATAACAAGTGGCGAAGTATTTAAAAAGATTGGTTATAATCCAGAAGAAATTATAAATGCTAGCTGGGCTGATGTTAATGCTTACACAGAAGGAAAACCAATTACAGAAGAATCAAGTTATCCAACTGGTGCCTTACTTCAAGACAAAGAAACAGGCGGAGTTTATTGGGTGGAAGATGAAACAAAAGCACCACTTTGGGATGCTGTTTTACTTAAAACAAAGTTCAAATATAATGCGATCGCACCAGTAGAAAGTGAAAAATTAAATTCATACAAAACTATTGCTCCAGTAAAATTTAACGACGGGGAACTTTTAACTCCAAATAATTCACCAGGAGTTTATGTGATTGATGGTGGTAAAAAAAGAGCAATTACTTCAGCTGAGATTTTTGAAAATAGAGGTTATAAGTGGGAAAATATCATAATTGTTTCTCCTAAAATTATGAATTTATACGAAGAAGGAGAGCCTTTGAGTGGAATGTTTAATCAAAGTGAAGATAATACAGAATTAGCCAAAGCAGAAGAAACAGTAAAAGCTTCAAGTAATTAATATAATTTAGTTTATAAAATTTGTATGTCTTTAGTCTTTGCGTCAATAGTGCCCCATTCACCTTTATTGATTCCAGAAATCGGAAAGGAAAATTTTCAAAAACTTAAAAAAACAAGTGATTCTTTTGAAGTACTAAAAAAAGAATTAGAAGATAGTAAGGCTGAGACTTTAATTATTATTTCAAGCTACGAGGAGATTCAATCAGATTCGTTTTTAATGAATTTGTGTCCAGAATTTACATATAATTTTAAAGATTTTGGAAATTTAACAATAAATTCAAAAATAAAGGGAGATATAGGTTTAGCTCATAAAATCAGAGAATCATTAGAAACAAAAGCTCCATTGCAAATGACAAGTAATGATGTATTAAATTATGGTTCAAGTGTTCCGATTTATTTACTTACTAAAGATTTACCAGATTTAAAAATTGTTCCAATCTATAATTCAAAATTAAATAATTTAGCTCATTTTAAATTTGGACAATTATTAAAGCGAGAGATAGGTTTGAGAAAAAGAAAAATTGCGATTATCGCATCCGGAGACTTATCTCACAGATTAACAGAAGATTCCCCGGCTGGATATTCGCCTCATGGTAAAGAGTTTGACGAAACAATGATTAAGTTAATTCAAAGTCGGGATAATAAAAAAATCATTAATTTAAATAATGATCTTATTAAAGATTCAGCCGAGTGCGGGCTTAAATCAATTTTAATTTTTAATGGAATAATTGATGGAATTCAATATAAACCAAAAATCTTATCTTACGAAGCTCCATTTGGTGTTGGGTTTTTAACAGTTCAGTTTTCATTTTAGGATTTATGTGAGATATAGGATTATTTTTTTAGAAATAAAGTTTATAAGAAATATATTTGTTTTGTCATTTCGAATCCCCTTTACAGGGTGAGAAATCTCTTTGACATTAATTATTGTACTAATATGATTTACGTTATTTATATTAAAGAGATTTCTCACCCTAAAGGGATTCGAAATGACAAATATAAATTATTATGTTAATTCAACCCAGAGCTATATATCCTGTATGGTTTTGTTCTAGTTTTTGTAGCACTGTTGTTAATTTATATTTATAATTTTAAAAAAATATTGCCATTTTTCTCCTTTGTCGCAAAGTTCTTTAGTATCAATTAATGCTTTTAAAATTAGTTGTTCAGATTTATCTTTGCAAATTTTAAAAACAGAACTTCGCTTATTTGGAGGAATATTCAATTCTTTAATTATACGTAGGGCTAATTCTTGCCATTTATAAGCAGGAGGTTTTTTCTGAGATGCTTTATTTTTGAAAATATCTTTAATGTCTTGAAAGTTTTTATTATTCATAATATAATAAGTTTAATAAATCAATAATTATTGGGTCTGTCGCCAAACTACAGTTTTGGCATAAATTTTCAGATTTTGAGGAAATTTCTTCAAAAATCTTTTCGGCAATGTAGTGATATTGGCTAAAATATTTTTGGAGAAATTTACCGAAATCTGGGAATTTAGGTCATGCTGTAGTTTGGCGACAGACCCATTACAACAATGCCAAAAATATTAGAAATCATTACAAATCCTAATAAAATCTTACGACAAAAATCAGAAAATATCAAGTCGGATAAAATTCAAGAATATGATGAACTTATAAATGATATGGTTTTATCTATGGTGAAATTGGATGGCATTGGATTAGCTGCTCCACAAATTGGTAAAAATATAAAGATTGTTATTATTAACATGAGAAATGGGGTTGTTGCTATGATTAATCCAAAAATTCTTAAAAAATCGATTTTTAAAGAATGGGGCGAAGAAGGCTGTTTGTCGGTACCTAACACTTTTGGAAAAGTAAGAAGATATAAAAAAGTAACTTGTGAATATTTAGATAGAACTGGGATTAAACATAAAATTGAAGCCAAAGGTTTAATGGCAAGAGTCATTCAACATGAAATTGATCATTTAAATGGAATTCTATTTATTGATCTAGCTAAAAATATTAAAACATTAAAACAGGCTTGATTATAGACTCAAGCCTAATAGACTGAATGCTACATCAATTCATAAATTTCATGCTCTCAATAACCGAAAATATGGGTTATTCTGGGATAATAGTGCTCATGACAGTGGAAAGTTCATTTATTCCCTTTCCGTCTGAAATTGTTATTCCGCCAGCAGCTTTTTTAGCCAATCAGGGAGAAATGAATATTTTTTTAGTAGTTTTCTTTGGCATTCTGGGAAGTTTAATTGGGGCTAGTATAAATTATTTTTTAGCTTTAAAATTTGGTAGAAAAATAGTTTATCTTTGGGCTGATCATAAAATTGCAAAAACTTTATTAATTACACCTAAAAAAATAAAAACAGCCGAAGATTATTTTATAAAACATGGAAGGATGTCTACTTTTTTTGGAAGACTTGTTCCAGCTGTCCGTCAATTAATTTCAATCCCGGCTGGTTTTTCAAAAATGAAATTTAGCACTTTCCTATTTTTTACTTTTTTAGGTTCAGGAACATGGACTGTCATACTTGCCGCTCTTGGGTATTATTTTGGTGATAGTCAAGAACTGCTTCATAAATATTATACTGAGGTAAAATTTATGGCAATTTTTGTTGTATTAACAATTTTAGTTGTAGCTTTGTATAGATTAAAAATTAAGAAAAAACTTAAAAATTGAATATGTTAAAAAATAAAATAAAAACAATTTTTATCGGAACCCCAGATTTTGGAGTTCCCTCTTTAAAATCTTTAATCAATGATGATTTTTTTGATGTAATTGAAGTTATTACTCAGCCAGATAAAAAAATAGGAAGAAAGCAAATTTTAACTTCGTCGCCAATTAAAAAATTAGCTCAAAAATACAATATACCAGTTTATCAACCTAAAAAATTAAAAGAACTTGATTCACAAATACCTGATATTATTATAATTGTTGCCTATGCTCAAATAATCCCTGAATCAATTTTAAATATTCCCAAATTTGGCTGTATCAATGTTCATGGATCACTTTTGCCAAAACACAGAGGAGCTTCTTGCATTCAAGCATCTATTTTAAACGGAGATGATAAAACTGGAATTACGATTATGAAAATGGACAAAGGACTTGATACAGGAGACATTATTCAACATAAGGAAATCAAAATTAAAAACGACGATACATTTGATAGTTTATTTGATAAATTATCAAATTTGGGAGGCGAAGTTATCGCACAAACACTAAAAGATTATATTTCTGGAAAAATTAAAACAAAAAAACAAGACAATTCAAAATCTAATTATGTTGGATTATTAAAAAAAGAAAATGGAAAAATTAATTGGAATCAAAATGCTGAAAAAATTGAAAAACACATCAGAGCAATGTTCTCATGGCCAGGAGCTTTTTCTAAAATTAATAATCAAGAATCAAAAATTAAAACTATTAAGATTATAGAGGTTGATAATAGAATTATTGAAATTAATAAACATGAAGTTGGTGAAATATTTATATTTAAAAATGAATTAGCAGTTCAATGTCAAAAAGATGCTTTAATAATTAAAAAAATACAAATTGAAGGAAAAAAAATAATGACTGGTAATGAATTTATAAATGGATATAAAAAATATATAGGATTAATTTTGAGTTAAAACAAAGTAATTTTATCTTTACAGTAAAAATCTAGATTTTGACAAAATTTTATTTTTACGCTAATGTTTAAGTTAGTTTAAAGATAAAATTTTATTAAAAACATACTATGCCAGAAAAAGAAATAAAAGAAAATAAAAAATTTGGATGGAAGAAAAAAGTAATAATTATTTTTACTATTTTTATAGTTTCTGGATGTTTATATTATTCAGGTAAAGCATTTTTGCATTATTCATGGAAAACTAG
>JAGLJW010000032.1 GCA_023142215.1 Candidatus Parcubacteria bacterium | reverse complement strand
ATCTTTTTCTTTTGGCTTGCTTTCCACCACTAATAAAACTAAAGCAACAAGCACGTTATCATTTATCTTCTTTTCTCCGCTTTTACGACATAAATAATTATTAAATCCAAAAAATACACAAACAAAAACGAGGCAATTCTTTTATTGCCATCAGTAAATGGATGATCTTTAATTATTAAATAAAGAATATGCGCAGATTTTGCGTTCATATCTGGATATAAATCTTGTCCGCCAAATGTTTGATAAATTCCTTTAACAATTCCTTCAAAACTTCCATCTCGCATATTACCAAAAATATCACTTGCCTCTTTTTTTTAATCAATTCTTCTTTTAATTTTTCAATTATTTTAAAACAATCATCAAAATTAAGTTTTCTTTTTTCTTTTTTGCCTTTGCTAATTTTTAATTTGTTTTTATCATACTCCTCGAGCAATGTTAAAGACTTGGAATAATTTTTTAATAAATCCAAAATCTCAACTTCCTGCCCTATCAAATTTTTCTTTTTAGCTTTTTCTGATAAAAAATTAATTATTTCCTGCAATTCTAAAAATTTATTTTGATTTTCAATAAGCCTTTTTTGATTAATGGCATATCCATGCAATAGATATTTTTTCAACACAGAAGTAGCCCAAACACGAAATTTTGTCGCTTTTCGAGAATTTACACGATAGCCGATAGAAATAATCATATCTAAATTATAAATATTCATTTTTCTCTTTTTTCCGTCTTTGGCAACCTGTTCCAAAATGGAACAGGTTGAATTTTCAATCAATTCACCTGTTTTGTATATATTTTGAATATGTTTTACAATCGCAGGACGATTGACATCAAAAACTTCAGCCATTTGATGGGCATCCAACCACAATGTCTCGTTCTCAAATCGCACCTTCAAATCAACCTCTTTTTTAGAAGTTTCATAAATAACAATCTCCCCTTTATTAAATTGTTCTTTTTTGTTTTTTATCATATTTTTACATTTTACCGAAAAAGCAATTAGAATACTAATCCTAAACACCTTCTTTTTGTTGTATCTTTTCACAAATTTCAAAATTCATAAATTAGTTGTTATCTTTTTTTATATATACTATCTTATCATTTAGTATATATTCTGCCGAATGTATAAACTAACTTAAAGTTTGACTAAAATAAAACTCAACTTTAAGTTTAGTCGAGTTTTATATGTATTTTTATGTAATATTAACCAAATATACTAATTCGCATATATCCTATTCATAAATAGATTCACCATAGGTAGATACAAGACAAAAATTATATCTCACCAGACAAAATATCCTTAAATCCCCAAAGCGTACTACCCTCTTTTTTTACTTGGAATTAAAATCAAAAAATAAATGATATAAATTTATTACTGATTTTCTAGTAGCTCTATGATGTTTAGATAAATAGCTATATTTAAACTTGTTGTTAATTCGATAAAATAAAATATTTTGAATCGTTTTTATTGTTTTGTGTATACTAATCTTTGATTTAATATTATCAATCTTTTTTTCAATACTTCCCTCTTTAATAAATCCAATCATTCCTGCTAATGGTATTTTATCTGCATATTTTCCACTCACAAAACTACTAATTCCATTCCTACTAATATACTCATTTTCACCTACGATTTTACATTCAATCTTAATCCCTAAATTTTTGTCAACTAAATTCAAGGGTGTTATTAACTCAATATCAATTCTATTATTTTTTTTCAAATCTGGTAACTCTGTAATCCATCGATAATTTAAATCAGCTGGTTTGCCTTCAGCGATTCTAACCAGATCATCTCTAATTCTATTTTCATTATTTCCACTAGCATTATATCCATCTCTAATCAAATCATTATATGATCTAATTAAAAGCTTGAATGAACTTTGTAAATAGTCCAAATGAGTACCCCCACTATAGATAAAGTTTTTTGCTGAATTCATAAGCTCAAGTTTCTAATAATTCTAATTCGGATTGCATCATAGAGTCTATAAATTCATGTAAATCAGCTTGAGCAACCGCTGGATGCCAATTTTTAAATTGGTTTGATTTCACTATGTAAAAAGAAGCTTTATTAAATCCTCTAACATCTCTTTGCTGATAAATCTTGTCAGTAATTTTATTCTCGCTTATTTTCATCAATTTAATAAGGCTATCATTCTGTCCTGAAGATTTAATCACATTTACTATATTACTACCTTTTTCTTTGACAACCTTAAAATTCATACCAACTATGTAGTCATTATAAAATATATCAACTTCAAAAAAATTCGGTTTCTCACTCCAGCGAGTGCTAAAATGATCTACGAAAATCTTAGCATATCTCTTTAATTGATCTAATGTGCAACTCAAAATAGGATGATCTTCTCCAAAAAATGATGGGATTGAAACATTAATATTATAATCAATTAATCTTTTTTCTTGCTCTGACAATTTAAGTTTTTTATATAAAAATAAATTAATTTCGTGTATTTTTTTTTCTATCAATTTATCATAATTTGTATTATCTAGCATTGTTCTATTATATTTGTTTTTAGCGACCTCTAACAACTCATCAAATAAACCAGATAACTTATTTTTAATATCTTTATCTGATAAAAATGGTAGCTCTTTATATTCTTTTTGAAGTACCTCTTCCCTCTCTACGCCCCAAGCCGAAGACATTAAAAACAATAAATACCTTGTCAAATCGCTTGAAAAGTAAGCCCCAATAGATTTCAATAATAATTTATCTTTACCGTGTATACCAAAAATAGTATTAGGGAAAATAAATTCATTTTCCGAATAAGTTATAATTGGTCTATCTTTTAAGGTTCTTTTTAAAATTAAATGAGGTTTTTTGTATACTTCTTCAACACCACCATTCTCAAATAAAAGATCTGGATATTTATTAATTAGTTTTATATCTTTGTTAGGTTTCTTATATGCCCGTAAACTACTTGGCTCTAATAAATATTTATTAGACAAATGTGCTAATTTATTTTTTTTGTTTGCTCTCTTAAATCCTGCCCCAAATACTATCTCAGATTTTTCAATGAAGGAGTTAACAGTCTTTGAATTTTCCTTTAACTTTTTAATAAAATAAAAATCAAAAACATTACCGTAAAGCATGACTTTCCACAGCCAATCATATTTTTTGAAATATTTCTGTTTAATCTTCTTAATATCATTTTTTTCTATCACTAAAATTTTTAAATATTTCAAAAATATATTTGGTTTTATGGATGTGTGAATAATGATTCGATCACTAGTATCCTTTCCATGTGCAAACTCGTAAAAAACAATGGATGATGGAGCTGTCGCTTGTGCAAACAATTGAGATCTAACCGGCGATAACTCCAAGACTTCATTAATAAAAAAATTATTAAACCAATATTTTCTAAAATCTTTGGCGTTATGATTATACAAAACTTTACTAGTTAGCACTAAAGCACATTTAGTTGTTTTAGTAGAAAAATCTTTTACCCTAACCACAAAACTTTGAGCAATCTGTTTATCACTTACTGGTACTCCCTGGTTATTAAAATAATTAATATGATAATTAGATTTTCCTTTATCGCTACCCCATGGTGGATTACCTAAAATAAAATCTAAATTTTTTATTTTTTTATTAAACTCATGCTCTGTATCGAAAAAATCAGCAACAAATAAATTTTCACCTTTCAGTGAGGGGAATCTAAATTTTGTTATATCTTTAGGTGTAATATAGTCTAACAAAGTTAAGCAAAGTGAAAAAATACTTAAATTGATTGCATTCTCATCTTTATCAACACCGAAAATATTATCCTTAACAATTTTCCCCAATTTACTATAAGATATATTATCTTGATCTGATTTTTCTATAATCCAGCGTAATGTTTCAACTAAAAAAATTCCAGAACCACAAGAAGGATCTAAGACTCTACAAGATTTATTTTTAACTAAATGTTTTTTTACAGTTTTATTTAAAATATAATCAACCAAAAAAGATGGAGTATAATAAGCTCCTTCCTTTCGTTGCTTTTCCAAGCCAATAAATCTTTCATACACCTCACTGATCAACTCAACTGGTATGATTTTAAAATCATACGCTTCAAACAATGACTGCTGTCCAGTTGCCATCGTATCACCCTTAAAAAGACGATACAAAACATCTAAATGACTATTGTTAACTTTTCCTAGTTCATCTTTCTTAACAGGAAATAAGTCCCCATTAAAAGTAGTCTTTAAATAATCAAAGTATTCATAAAGCAACTTTTTATTTTTACTCTCAAGAATTTGTAAAAATGACCATTTATCAGAAAAATATTTTTTATCAATCATTACTTCACGATCAATAAGATATCTTGAAAAAAGCAATCTCCCAATAATATTATTAGCGTAAACGTCTTCCAACCCCTTGTCTGTTAATTCTTTTTGAGCATCTTGTATATTTCTCAAAAGAGATTCATCAACTTGACTTTTTGCTACAGGCAATTTCTTCCACAATTTTCCTAAAAAAATATCCCAAATTGATATTTCATCATCCAAAATATCTTTTTTATTTGATTGAAACAATTCTAAAGTAGACGTTTTGGTATCAAAAGAAAAACCATTATATATCTCGGTAATATCATCTTTAATAATAAAAACTACTGGCACACCTCCTAAATTCCAAATTTTTTTAAATAAATCCTTTTCATTATTAATTTTATTTTTTGTAAAATCAAAAAATAATACAATCGGTTTATTCTCTTGTATAAAAAAAGCATTAGGATTAATTTCTTCTAACCCTTTTTGTAGGCGATACGGAATAAACCTCTTCCATTTATCTCCCCCTAAGGTTAAAAGATAATCACTAGTGCTAACACCCAATTTTTTAAATAATTTATTTAACTCCGACATGCTTATATTATAACAGAATTAAGATAACTTACAAAATCAATTATTTCTCAATAATACTAATTTCCTCCTCCGTCAACCCATAAAGTTCATAAACCATCTCATCAATCTCTTTTTCTAATTCTTTTTGCTCAATTGGAGGATTTTTAGAATCATACTTAGTGGCGGATGTAATAGTAAGAAGTTGTTCAATAATATTTCTAAATGGTTTTTGATCTTTTTCAGATAATTCTTTAATCGGTATTTGCTCAATTTTGTATTTCTTCCAACGATTTGTTCCCATTCCTGAGCTAGTTGCTATTTGCTGAAAATACCATAATCCAAGTTTGGAATTTAATATACAAAGAATATACTCTAAATTTTTTCCGACCATGGCAAAAAGCGTTGCCTCTGGATAAAAACCATCACTGTCAAGTGTAAATTTCGGCTTGTCAGAAAGTTCTCCCCAAATAATTTTTGGTTTTTCAAATTCATTAAAATATTTACAATTTCTTAAATTTGTCCAATGTGATCCTTTATTTTTTCTTACCTCTAGCTCTGGTTTAAACCTCAGTAAATATTCATATATTGCTGGATAATCTTTTTTAACATCGATTCTTGATTCTAGTCCTCTAATCCCATTATGTGTATTTATTAACCAAACATCACCCCAGTCATAATAATATCGCGACACATCCCGACCTCTTAATAAAGGTTTTATTATTAACTCACTATTAGGGTCTTTATTTATTAAATCATCTCTAGTCTTAGAATTAATAATATATGCACTATTAAAGCCATTTATAATACCAATATAAATTTTACAGTCCATCTTTTTAAGAGGAGTAGTTTCTTTTTCAAGTTTTAACATTAACTTCATATCATCTTGATTACCAATAATCCATCCTTCATCATTTAATTTATCGATAGTCACCTTATTTTTTTTAAAATAGTTATTCAAATCTTGAAAACTATTCTTCTCAACAGCAATATTTATTGCTTGCAATTTATCCTTATTTTGAGTTTTTTTGAGAAGCAATATATTGCTCTCCACAACAGCAGAATTAAAAATTTTTAGACTTTTAAAATTAATTAATGTTAACGGGCTAGAATTATTTTTTATGAATTTTCGTAGAAGTAATCCATATTTAGTTTTCATCCACGAATTTGAGGTAATATAAATAAGTATCCCTTCATTTTTCAGTAACTTAATACCTCTCTCATAAAAGATACAATAAATATCAGATGATTTTGAAAACGTTTTATACTTCTGTTTTATCAGCTCTTCGCTAACTATCTTATTTTTTTGTAATTGAAAATAAGGCGGATTCCCAATCACTAAATCAAACTCCTTCACCCCAAACATAAATTCAGGATCAAAAAACTGTGCCACTGACGATGGACTAAATGGATTATAGGTCATAATTTGCTTTTGTCTATCTGAAGCAAAGAGATTGAAATTACTTTTAATTAATCTATCAAAACTTTTCTGAATTTTTTCTTTTCCATTTTTAGTTCTAGCTCGAAAATATTTCTCCCGAAACTCCTTCATCTTTTCAAGTAACTCAGCATGGTCATCCAAGCCCTGTTGTTCGTCTAATTTTAATAAAGTATTAGCGGTAGTCAATTTAAAATCTAAATTCGGCAATGGCTCAACATCAAACAGATTAGCATCAACAACTAAAGAGAGCCAAAAACGAAGCCGAGCAATATCAATTGCTCCATGATCAATATCTACACCATAAATATTATTTTCCAAAATTTCTTTCTTTATATCATAAGAAGATTTAGGCTTTCTTAAAATATGACTCTGACAAAAAACACGTATAGCTGTCATCTCCTGCAAGATTCCAACGGGAAAAGCACCAGACCCAACCGCAGGATCAATAATTTTTATTTCCTGTAAA
>JAGLJW010000031.1 GCA_023142215.1 Candidatus Parcubacteria bacterium | reverse complement strand
CTTTTAAATACTTATTTAATTTATCAAATAGTTTTCTATAATTATCAAAAAATTCTTTCGTCACCACTTCAACATCAAAACAAGATTCCAAATCTTCAATATTTTTCACTCTTCCCTTTTTAATCAAAAATCTTTCAGGCGTAGCTATTTTCGCATCATGACCTAAGAAAAATGATTTTCTTTTTGGATTTGATAAATTAGTAATAACTTTATTCTTTTCATTGATATCAAACGAAACAGTCATAAAAGACAAGCGCCAGTTATCACTGTTTTTGCTCCTAAAAACAACCAAAGCTTTTTTCGCCCAATTTTCAGACATTATCTTAAATGCTTCATTTGCCAGAGCTATACGAGGATCTCTTTCTTTTTCATGATCCAGTTGCAAAATACTCAAATCAAGAGATGGGCACTCACCCAAGATAACACCAGATTTAATTTCTTTATAATTTTCAGTAATCACCAACTCTTTTTCAAACAAATCTAAGTCCTCTGGTAAAAAATCAACTAAAAAATTTTCAAATTCCTTTTTATTGTAAGATTTATTAAGCCACATAAAATTTATAGCAATTGCTCAGACAGAACAATTAACTCGTCATCACTCTTGGCCTTTTCAGCCATTTTAAATATATTTGTAATGTAATTATCAGGTATTAATTTTTTATATTCAGTAAAAACATCTTTAGGCTCTTTTTTCATATCAACTGAAGATAAAGTTTTCAGGAGTCCATTTGGTAAAGCATCAAAATCTTTTATAATCTTAATCACGTCATTACACCAATCTTTTGCACTTGGAAGTTTATCGGCAAGTATCTCAAGCCTAGCAGATGCATCATGTCTTCTCGATCTTGGTCTTATTGTGGGATGAGTATTATCTTTAAAAATCTGATCTTTAACTTTTTGATAAATTAAATCAAAATCCGCAGTTGTATCAATAGATTTTTCATCACTTTGTGCTTCAAACAGATTTAAAGCCTCTTCAGGAGAAACAAAATTAATATCAATTTCACTTTCCCCTTTTGCAAAAATATAATTATGCCCTTTCTTGCCAAAAGCAATAATCCTTTTTTGCTCATTTTTAAAATCTCTGGCAATCCTAGTACGATGTGGTATCTTTTTTACTTCATCCGCTAAATCAATATCATTTAAAAAATTCAACCAAACATTCCTATGTTTAGCATCCCATGATCTGCTTTCAAATTTTGAATTTTCTTCTTTGTATTGATCAACAAAATAACTTCTCAACTCTTCGTCACTGCTTAAATATCGAGTATCCTCTCCTATTAGACTATGGATAAGATTCATTTTAAGACTAGATATTGCTTTTGTCTTAACTTCTTGTTCACCTGTTACTGTAGGAAAAAAATTAAATATACTCAATTCATTAAAAACTTTTTTGTTAATACGATTAATTCGACCAACTCTTTGAATAACTTTGGTAGGATTATATGGAATATCATAATTAATAACTATACCAGCTCGATGTAAATTATAACCCTCAGAAATCGCATCCGTTGCCACCAATAAATCATAATCATTTGATTGTTCGTCATCGGGCAATCCAGCATCAAAATTCTTCTTTATAATCTTTTTATTTTCTTTAGACGAATCGCCAGAACTATATTTAAAGATCTTCTCAAAACTATTATCTTTTATTTTTTTATTTAAATAATCAGCTGTATCTGAAAATTCCGTAAAAACTATAATTTTTTTATTTGCATTTTGAGTAAACTGTTTTTTAACTTTATTAAAAAATAAATCAAATTTAGGATCTTTTTGCTCTTTTTTTTCACCAAACCAATCATCCTGTATTTTTTTAAGCAACTCAATATCATTTTTCAAATGTTTTTTAAAATTTTCATCCAATTCTAAAGCAGGTATTCTAATCATCCCCTTTTCTTCTAGCTTTGCTATCAAAGAATCTGCTTCCCCTTCATCCATGTCTTCAAGATCATCCACTTCAGGAATGTTCCCTTTTTTAAATACAGGAACTTCTTTTCTGTCTACTAGCCATTGCATCATTTTTTCGGCAGACACAATCATATTGTTCAGTGATTTATCAAAAGCATAAACTGAGCTTTCAAAACGTCTAACCAATAATCTCCTCATAAATTTAGCAACATTAGTTTGTCCCTGTTTAATTCTTTGTTCTGTTTCTTCGGCAGACTCTTCTTTTTCTTTAATTCTGTCAAAAAAATCAGATCCCGGTCTGATGTACGTAGCAGGTTTATAACGAACACTTTTGAAATCTGAATCTTCTGACGAAATCTTATTTAAAGTTTCAATATACAACTCAGATAAATCTCCTAGTTCATATTCTAACAATTCAGGATCATTAACTTTTGCAAAAGAAAAATCTTGTTTTTCTAAATCTTTTTTGTATTCTTCAATAGCATCAAGATCTAGACGAGAGCGTCTAATTACTACTGGTTCAATCATTATACGTAGTCTGTCTGCAACCTTTCCTGATCTTATTTTTATATTATCTTCTTTTCCGTCTCCTTTTTTTAATCTTAAATCCCGTCTTATTTTCTTATACTCTTTAAAAAGATCATGAAATTCCATGCTTAAATTCTCCACTGTCTTTAAGGTAGATTGACCAGGTGTATTAAACAATTTTATAATCGCATAAATATCTTTGGGATCATTATTAAAAGGAGTAGCTGTTAAAGCAACAACTTTATGCCCAGCACATAATTGATGTAATTTTTTATATGACTCTGTATCTTCATTTCTATGCTTATGGGCTTCGTCCAAAATTATTAATAACTCCTTCTTACTATTTTTATATTTTTCTAAGGCCTCTTCAACTTTACCAGTACTAAAAACACGGGCATTAAAATTAAAATCTGTTCTATAATCCTCCCATTGGTCGCATAGATGAGGCGGAGCAATAATTACAGTGTTTAATCCCAAATTATGTGCAATAGCAGAAGCTATAATACTTTTACCAAGACCAACAACATCAGCAACGATAACTCCACCAAATTTATTAATTCTATCAATTCCCAAATTTATAGCATCAACCTGATAACGAAGACTGTAATATTTATCATCTGTTATTTCACTAGGTGTTTTCATTTTTTCAACATCCCCAATTCTAAAATACTCATCCAAAACACGAAGATATAAATGGAAAGGACTTGGTTTAGCATACAACCAAATTCTCTCCTTTATTTTATCCAAAAATTCATCAGAACTTTCCTGATCAGCTATTATTATATTATCGGAATCTTCCCAAAGTTTTTCAAAATTATTATAATGCTCATTGTAATAATGATCTTCTCTTAAAATTAAATTGTGTTCACCTTGCCCTTTGAGCCCACTATAAGTCAAATTACTTGAACCTGTAATGACTACTCCTTCTTGCAATCCACCCTGAGAGAACTCCTCTTTATAATGAAAAATATAAAATTTGCCATGTTGATTAGTTGATGTTTTTTTAATTTCCAATGTCCCATCCTTTATTTTATTTATAAAAACATCAAAAGCCTTTAATGCTTCACTATTATCAAACAAATCAGTCTTATTAAATATTGTAGAAAATTCATTATAATAATTTTCCTTACTAGCAATCTTTGAGGTACTTGTCTGAGGTTTTAGATGATTATCCAATTCAGATAAATCAATAGCAGAAATTTTATCTAAAATTTTACCATCTATCTCCATACCGACCAAAATTCTAATTTTTTGATCTTGTAATTCTTTATAAATCTCCTGAAAACCTGAAAAATAAAAATATCCAACTAGTGCATCTAATTGCTCAGATGATGGAAGAATTTTTTTTAAAGCCTCTGCTAAACTGTTTTCTTTTTCGTTTGTTATTGATGGCATATTATATTTTTATATTATATTTTTATATTTTAATTGATAAATAAGTTATTACTCCCAATCCATCACCGAGATACCCTTCCCCTATCTTTTAATAACAAATTTTTGTCTTTCTCTTGTTTTTAGCTTATTTACCCTCAATAATTTCACTAACTTTTTCATCAGAAATTTTAAGCCCTGAAAGTCTTAATGATGCACCCGTGCTCTCTATTAAAGTTTTTTTCTTCAACATCTCTAAATCACTCAAAACTGATATTTTTATTTGATAAATCTTCTTTTAATTTGTTGTTTTTCATATCTTTTATAAAAATACTAAAATTACTTATATCTAAATATTATCAAGTTGACAGTTAACAGTCAACTGTCAAGCTTTTTAAATAAATTCTACAAAAAATGAGACTAAACAGTCTCATTTTTTAATATAAAATCTAAATTCTAATATTAAATTTGCATAAATAATTCGCATGTGCCCCCCCCATTCGCTATTGGGGACTTGCCGTAGGCGATAACGTTACATCATCTTTTTCCGAATAAATGCTGGGATTCCTAATTCGTCTTCGTCGCTACTTATTGATTCATCTGCAACTACTTCTTTTTTCTTAGCAGGTTCTGCTTGAGCTGCTTTTAATGGCGAAACTTTTTTAAATTTTTCCATCTTTTCTCCAATTAATTCCTCGCTTGCTTCTTTTTCTTTTTCGGCAATAAATGGACTTGGGGTATATGCTCGTTCTTGATTTCTTTGCTCTTTGGAAATTCCATTTTGACCGTCAAAACCAGTCGCAACTACTGTTATTTTTATCTCGTCTTTCATTTTCTTATCAATCACAGTACCAAAAATTATTTTTGCGTCTTCTTCGGCTGAAGCAGTGATTATTTTAGCAGCTTCATTTACTTCATTCATTCCGAGACTATCACCACCAGTAATTGTGAAAAGAATTCCTCTAGCTCCTTCGATATTCATTTCAAGCATTGGAGAATTAATTGCACCTTTTGCTGCTTCAATAGCTTTATTTTCACCACTGGCTTGTCCGATACCCATTAAGGCTGAACCGGCATTAGCCATGACTGCTTTAACATCAGCAAAATCAACATTAATTAAACCAGGAACAGTAATAAGTTCTGCAATTCCTTGGACACCTTGTTGCAGAATCTCATCTACTACCATAAAAGCATCAAGTAAAGACGTTTTTTTATCAATAACTTGAAGTAATTTATCATTTGGAATTGTAATTATTGTATCAACCTTATCTGCAAGCTCACTATAACCTCTTTCGGCTAAATTTTTTCTTTGAACTCCTTCAAAAGTAAAAGGTTTTGTTACTACTGCAACAGTTAATGCACCAAGATCTCTGGCAATTTCAGCTACAATCGGTGAAGCACCTGTCCCTGTTCCACCGCCTAGTCCACAAGTCACAAAAACCATATCAGCATCTTTTAAAACATCTCTAATATCATTTTGAGACTCTTCTGCTGCTTGGCGACCCAATTCTGGATTCATTCCAGCACCTAGTCCGCGGGTAATCGTTTTTCCTATGTGTAATTTTGTTGATGCTTTATTATAATGCAATGCTTGAACATCAGTATTTATTGCAATAAATTCTACACCTTTAACACCGGCTTCAACCATACGATCAACACCTGCTCCTCCTCCTCCTCCAACTCCCACTACTTTAATTTTAGCTAATGTTTCCACTATTGGTTTAATCTCAGCCATAATTATTTAAATTAAAATTATTATTACGAATTAAAATAATATTATAATATTCTTCAAAAAAAATCAATACCTATTTAAATGTGGATATATAAGTTTATTTTTTTGTTAAAAATGAAGAAAATATTTTTTTTACTTTTTGCATTATTTTACCAAAAACTTCCTTTCCTGGTATATTAGATTTACCGCCTCCTGTTTCTTCAATAAGTCCTCCCCAGACCACTAATCCAAGTGCATTTAAATATTCAGTATCATTTACTTTATCAATAATAGCTATAATATTTTTTGGTTTTCCTAAACAAGCTGGTAGTCTTAATTGTTTTTTAGCAACATCTACTAAGCCTTTTAATTTTGTACCTCCCCCAACTAGAAATAAACCACATGGCAACATTCCCGATCTTTCAATTTTCTTTAACTCAATATCAACTTTTTCAAAAATTTCTTCCACTCTGGCTTCAATAATTTCAGCCAAATATTTTCTTTGCACATCTTTAATTTCATCTTCATTATCATCATCTAACAAAGACACTATATTGCAAACATCTTTTTCTGTATAATTTGACGGAACAGCATCACCAAACTCAAGTTTTATTTTTTCGGCTAAATCTATTGGGCAACGAAGACCAATAGCAATATCAGCAGTAATATGTTCCGAACCTATTGGAATAACAGCTGTGTGCAACAATTCACCTTCTTCGTAAACAGCTAAACTTGTAGTTGAAGCTCCAATATTTATCAAAGCTGAACCAAGCTCTTTTTGCTTAGGACCTATAACGGCCTCTGCAGCAGCTAAGGGAGATAAAACTAAATCTTCAATATCCAAACCTGTTCTGAAAATTGCTTTAGTTAAATTTTTAATTTGACCAGACAAACCTTG
>JAGLJW010000030.1 GCA_023142215.1 Candidatus Parcubacteria bacterium | reverse complement strand
ATCTTCTTGATTATCAACTGTAAATTTTGTTGGAATAACATGCAAAATTTCATAATTAGGTGGCACGCTTAATGCTCTAGCAGCCTCCAAAGCTCTTTCAACATCATCTTGATTAATTTCACCATCACTTCTGCCAATAGCAACTACTCCACGACTTTTTTCACATTTTATATGAGAACTATTAATTCCAACCCAAACAGAATCAATTGGAACACCAACCAAACGTTCAGCTTTTTCAAGGCATCCTGAAATAGAAGATGTAACATCTTCTATACTTTTTACAACTCCTTTGCTTATACCTTCAACCGAACTCTCAACAGCTCCAATGATTTGCATTTTATCTTCTGCATTTTTTTGACCAACAACAATTCTAATTGCGGTTGAACCAATATCTAATCCAATAATAATATTCTCACTCATAAAACAATTTTTAACTATAGATTAATACCTATCTAAATTATACAAGATTAATTAAAATTAATCCAATGCCTTAATATAAGGAAAAAAAATGATTATCCCCACCACAATTGCTGTTACGGAAGCAAACATCACTGCAGCAGCCATAATATCTTTAATTTCTTTGACATAATTATTAATTCGTGGTTTTAAAATATCTGAAATCCTCTCTACTGCTGAATTAATAATTTCCATTAAAATCACTAAAGAAATCACAAAAATCAACAAAGCCAACTCTACACTGTTAATATGAAAATACCAAGCAAATAATAGGATAATAAACGCTATAAAAAACTGAACTCTTAAATTTTGTTCCTCTCTCAACACTTTATATAAACCTCTAAAAGCATATTTAAAACTTTTAAGCAATCTTTTAAATTTAATCATAAATTTATATTTATTAGTAGCTGTTCACTGACTAGAATGATCATCATAAAACGGAGCAAATACTACACATTATTGTCATCCTGGAGCTAGAGCGATAGGATCTCACAAATTACGCAGAGTTGCATAATTAATGAGATTCTATCACTACCCCGCCAGTTGGGCGGGTTCGTTCCAGAATGACAGTGTTGTACTATAAATTCTTCCCCTAACCTAAGCATATTCCTTCTTTCTTCATCAGTATTATCATTATATCCAATCAAGTGTAAAAGTCCATGAACTAAGATAAAAATCAATTCCTCTTTTTCTGAATGTTGATAATTCGGAGCTTGCTTTTTAATTTGTTCAAAACAAATTATCACTTCACCTAAACAATTATCTTCACTATCCTCAAAAGATAAAACGTCAGTAACCTTATCAATCTTGCGATATTTTTTATTAATTTTTCGTATTTCCTTTTCTCCAACAAATGCAACAGAAATATTATATTCTTTTTTGTTATAACAATCTAAAAAACTTCCTACAATCTCAATAATTTCTTTTTCGTTAATTTCATTATTTTTATCAATATTAACTTCAATCATTTTATTTAAAACTAAAACTTCCAACCATCATATTAAAAATATTTTTATATCTTGGCACTTTATCCACATCTCCTAAATTATAAGAAATATTATATATATTATTGCCATAAATAAAATAAACAAACAAGTCATCTTCACTTTTTATACCTTTCCAGTCTTTTACAACAATATATTGCCTAATATCTATTTCATTAACATTAAACTGTTTTTTATACCACTCATCAAGCGATAAATTATTTACGTTTAAAGAAACTGAAACCATAAACATTTGATTATTTTTTTCTTTTATCATTAAGGTATCACCACCTGAAACATGTTCAATTATCCAAGAGATAGGATAATAAAATGAAAAATTATATTTTTTATCTTTATATTCATCAACATTCGGATTATCAAGTAATTTTCCTTCACCAGCGGGATCATAGCCACTCAAAATTTCGTCTAAATCATTATAATCATCTTTATCTGTATCAAATAAATTTGGATTTGTTGTTAATAGTATTTCTTCAGAATCTGATAAGCCGTCTCTGTCAGTATCAACTGCTTCTTCTGGAATTATAATTTTAGATATAATGACTTTTTTATCATTCTCATCCTCATCGTTATTTTTCTCAGGATCTATCGGGATATCTAATTTATCATTATCTACAATATCGTCATTTATTTTTTTTGTTAAATCATCTTTTTTGATATCTTCTTCTGTATCATTTTTTGCGACAATAATCTTTTCGCCATCATCTTTAACTATTCCAGAAATTGACTTTCCAAGCACAACAAAATACAAAAAAGCAAAAAGACCAATTAAAACAATACCACCTATAATAAAAATCATTATACCTGCTTTTTTTGAATTTTGCGACGAGGAAGCCTTATTTGAGCTATTCAATGAACTAAATTTATTAGAATGTTTTGGCATTGTATAAATTACAACCTTATCATCAATTTTAATCTCTTCTTGTTCTAATTTATTATTCTTTTGGTTTTTACTAAACATTTTATTATTATACTAAACTATAAATTACAAATCAACTAGGCTTTCTTAAAGTTCTCCCTCTCCCTTCGGATTATAGCCATTTTTAACTTCATCTCCATCACTAAAACCATCCCCATCCGTATCTTTACTTAAAGGGTTTGTGCCATATTTTTGCACCTCTTCACCATCAGACAAACCATCTTCATCTGTATCTACCATCACTGGATTCGTTTTGTGCAATTCAACTTCTTCCTTGTCTGAAATACCATCATTGTCAGTATCAATTTTATTTACATCTAAATTTATATTACTTGACTTATATAACCTACCTGGACCGTTAGGATTCATTGCATTTTTAACTTCCGCTCCATCTATTGTCCCATCATTATCAGTATCTTCGTTTGTTGGATTAGTCATATAAATTTTGACTTCTTCCGCATCTGTTAGACCATCATCATCAGTATCTACTTTATTTATATCAGAACCAGCAGCCTCCTCTTCCTTATCAGTTAAACCGTCATTATCAGTATCAACATCTTTACTTACGTCAACCAAGGTTTTATCTAAAACTTTATCATCTCCATTGTCAATTTTTAAATTTTCAACAACATTATCATTTTCAATAGTATTGTCAGTATCAATGCCATCTTTTACACTAATAAAAAATTTATATCCCAAGAATGAACCAACACCGATAACTAGAATACCAACAATAGACAAAAATAAAATAAAAATTTTCTTATTATTTTTATTATTAGGAACATCTTTACTATCACTCTCCTTAACGACCAATGTTCCTGGTTGTTTAGGTTGAAAAATATCTGGTTTATCTTTTGATTTATCAGTTTCAGAAAACATATCTTCAACTTTTGGTCCATTTGCCAATGGAACAAAAGACGTATTCGGCACTGGAGCTTGCTCTACTTTTGAAACTGGAACTGAATTATTACTTGTTGAAATTGATGCACTTGATAAAGACTGTTTATCATTTTTATCAACAACAGGTAAAATTGGTACTGATTGTTTATCACCTGATTGATTCTTATTATTATCTAAATCGTCAAACATATTTTTAATTTCTTAATTATTATTATTTCAATTATAAATTTCTATGGAATAGTAAAACTTACTTCGTCAGAATCAATACTTTGATCGCCAACTGAGTTTTCACTTCTAACTACAAAATAATAAGTTGAACCAGACGTTAAACCACCAATTGAATAAGAAATTCCATGAGCTCCTAAATTATAAATATTATTTGCAAATCCAGTTTGTTCAATAATCACATCAGCAACACCAGCATTACCAGGTCCTACATTTGATAAATCCCAAGATAAATTTACAGCCAAAGGATCTGTGCTGCTAGCATAGGCATATAAAAATTTTGGTGCTGCAAATGGCATCAAATCTTTAGGTGATGTAGTAGCTTCATTTCCACTTGCATCAATTGCCCCAATTGCAAAATAATAATGTGAACCATTTTGTAAGCCTCCAACTTCAATAGAAGTATTGTCTCCTAAATTTTCTATATAAGCATAATTTCCAATATTAGCATTTGCTAATATTGCAGAGTAATACAAGTTATAACTCACAGCTTCACTTAGAATAGGATTCCAAGTTAAATCAACCGCTCCATCTGCTGATCTAGCTATTAACCAAGTTACTGCATCCGGAATAACAATATCATTAGCAGTACTCATAATTTCACCATAATATTCACTTTCTGTTCCACTTATTCCTTCATAAGTTGTTACATTAAAATAATAAACTATATTATTAGATAAATTAGAAATATTGCATGTATAAGTAGGTAAGGCAACTGAACAACTAACATTGTCATTTGTTTCATATCCCACTTCATCCATCACTACAGAATTTGGATAATTATCACTTGATACTCCCCAATAAATTGTGGTGCCACTTGCATTTGAAGGAATATCCCATGATGCTACTATTGCTCCACCAGTCACAGCAGTAGTGCTGGCTACTACAAGAAAAGTAGCACTATCAGCAACTGTAATAATTGGCGCTTGACCACGAAAATAATATACTTCTTTTGCACTAACCCCAGCTGTTGTTGTACCTCTTCTAATAACAGCATCATTCATCACAGCTGGTAAATCGTCATAAGACCCTGCACTCGCTGTATCACGACAATAATACAATTCATAACTCATATCAAAACAATCTCCTGCTCCTGCTGTACAATTAGTACTATTATCAATCCATGGCTCCCAATAGCCTGTTGAATGATTAATTGGTGGCCAAGGATTTTCACAAACAAACACATAAACAGGAGAAGTATCTTCTGCCATTGTTTCATTTGCTGGTGGACCAAAAACATTTCCAGCAGTTGCTAATGCCTTAACATTAATATCTGTTCTACCATCAGTCGTACTTGTAGCTCTTACTAATTCTTTATCATCCGAAAAGCTAGCTACGTTCACAAAATTAGCAACATTATAATTACTTGTTTGCCAATTCCAATACCAACTATAAATTCCAACTAATGGAACAATTAGTTGTCCGTCAAGAGTTTTAGTATCAGCTACAAAAATTTTATCATTATCTTTAGCATAATCTTCATCATCTGGTTCATTTGGATCACCTGTTATTGTTTGAAATAAATAAGAATCAGGAATTAAATCAACTTCTTCTAATATACAAATTCCATTATTTGGTCCTTGATCATCTAAAGTTTTAAAAGAAAAAACATAAGCATTATCAAATACCCTTCCATTGAAAGTTCGTTGAATATTACCAACCGCAGGAGAGTTTGAATAATCTGGAAAATTATCAGAATTCATGCCAACACCTAAATTACTTAAAATTCCTTGTGCACTATCAAGCGGTAATTCATCACCTTTAATTATGACATAATGCATTATATCAGCACCGAAAACTTCTTGCGGAGAAAAATCTAAAATTCCATGTCCATTTGCATAATGAAATCCATCAACACCCCCCAAAACAGCACAATAATTGTTAGTAGCTGTTGGAATTGTATATGCTATTGCATATTTTTGTGGCAAAATTTTATTTAATCCTTTAGCTACAACATCTTTAACTGTATAAAAAACTTTTACAAATATATTTCTTTTTTTATCTTCTTGTTTTACTAAATAAGTTGTTCCCGCAGGACAAGGTAAAGATCCATAATCACCAACAACAATTACATTACCATGAAAACTAGTAACATCCATCGCTATATTAAATTCAACTCTAATTTTTGCATTTCTACATATACTTGTTGCACCATCAAGAGGAGTCGTTGTAGCAATTTGTGGCCTAGAATGACAACAGGTGTCAACGCCACAACCCATGAAATTTAAATTACCACAATCAGCATCTTCAGAACAACCACAACATGTACCAAAGTCTGGAGCAGGTCCTGCTGGACTAACATCATGACAAATACTTAAGAGATCTGAATCTTCATCACAATACATATATGATTTTAAATTTTTACAAGTATCTGTAGGTAAACCAGATTTATTTAAATCACAACAACAATTCCCACACCCAGACGTAGGATTGACAGGTGGAAAAGGAAAATTAAACATACCATTTTCTAAACACTCATAGGCAGAGGAACAATAATTCATATCACAAGTAGCAATATCAACAGCACAATGAGCACCAAAATTACCGGATGAACGACACTCAGATTCAGCAGTTGAGCTAGCAATATATAAAGACGAACTAGCAATAGTTGAAGATGCCACAGCATCCCCACTCCAATCGGTTAAAGCATTATTACATTCATAATATGAACAATAAGCATAAGGTCCACTAGCATTCATAGCATAACCAAATTCATTTAAACCTGCATTTACAGTACCATATCCTCCCTTACAAATATCCCCTCCAACAGCATCAACACAACATGTTGCATGATGAATTGAACAACCATTCGGATTACTAGATAAACCAGCACAATCATGACACACACCTTGTGGCAAACCACTTGCATCAATTCCAGCATCAACATCACAATATTTTGCCATAGTATGAGAACAATTACAAGCTTCATCTGATAATACTTGTTCTACTGCATTTATGCTACCATCGCTATTAGTATCAATTCTACAACCTGTACAATTTCCAAAAGTATCTGTATCTACATTCAAATCAGTACCACATTCATCTTCACAAGTTAACTGAACTGTAGTCATGGAAACTGGATCATAAAATGAACAACAATCTATTGCACTATTTCCAATTCCACAACAACATTCACAACCTTCATCATTAGAAATTTTACATACACCTAGATCACAAAATGCCCCATTAGAACAAACTTTACGATCTACAGCACATACCCCTTCAAAATCACCATCATTATCATTTAAACAAGAAAATCCTGTTTCGCACATAACACACGTGCCACCAGCTGCTAAAGGAAGTACACATTTTCCACCAAAAAGAGACACCCAATTAGTAGGACAACTCATTGGAGTGTTAATATGCCAAAGATCATTTCCTCCATAATCATCACAATAAGTTGTCAATTGACCACCAAAAATATCAGTCACTAAAGTTGTTGAAGCTAAATCGCAAACTTCAATGACTCCTAATTCCCGATTAATACATGAATTTAAAGTGGCATCAAGAACACAATCACTGCCACTGTTAATACACTCAATAAAATCAGTATTACAATTTGCATCACTGCATTGTGTTGTTAAAGCGGTAGTGGTTGCAGGATAAACAGAACATATACCTGGTGAATTTGGGCAATAAACATTAAAACAAGTATCATTACTAATGCCATCACATGAATCATTCATTAAAGTACTAGTAGATAAAATTGTGCTAAAACTCCAAACATATTCTGATTTATTAAACATGCTAAAACAATCAGAAGCATCAGCCACACAACGCCCCTCTTGTACACTACCAACGCCACAACAATAATTACCTGGACCACAAGCTTCATTTTTTTTATCTTGAGTATCACCTGCATCAGTACAAATTCCAACCGTAAAATTTACTCCATTACCTACAAGACTAGGAAAATCTTTTGCAATCTTAACTGGACCACTGGCTGCTAACTGAGAAACTGTTGTTGTTGCTAAGTATGGAACTATACCACTAGTTGTATATGGATCTAAATCCCAAAATCCAATATTTCCACCAATCTGATCTTGATTCAAATGAAATTTCACAATACTGTTTGGATTATTAAAAGCATTAAAATATTCACCCCATAATGAAACTTCAGAATTTTGTGGACCAATTTTTGGATTAATTTTACAAACACCAGGAAGTAAAGGATCAGCAGCATTAACTGTAAAATGAGACGGAATTGTATTTGTTGAAGTTATTAATGGCCAAGATCCAATCTGCATATTTATTAAAAAAATACCATTAGGAGTTGATGTTCCAACTTTTACAATAACTTGTGTATTACTCCAAACACTATCAGCACAAACATCAGGAAAATCATAATCAACAGAATGACCACCAAAATCAACAGCACTAACACCTTTGTGTCTCCCAAAACCACTACCATGAATAGTTACATATTGACCAGGTGCTCCACGAGTTGGTTCAAAACGAGTAATATACGGACCACTATATGGTTCTTCTAATTTTGTAAATCTATAATAATTACTATAAATTATAGAATCAGCTACAAAAGTCGTCGTATTCCCTGCTGTAATATTCGGAACTTGAGCTGTTCTAGGAATAAGTGTCCATGGAAAACTAGGATTTAAAGCTGGAACGGGACTTGAATATTCACCATAACTAACAGTATCAACAACCTCAAAATTTAATCCATAATATTCAATAACATCTTCCATTTGACCAGTCGTTGTACTAAGTCCACAAATTCCAGGACGTACAATGGTATTTACAACAAAATTTGGAATTATTGGACCACGAACAAGATCACCCGTCCAATCTTCTTCAGCATCAACTGCTCTAACAATTCTAATTTGACCATCAGTAACTGTACCAGCTGGAACTTCAACAATTACTTGATTATGAGTCCAAAGGTCCGTACAACCAGGAATAGTTACAAAAATTCCACTAACAGTACTATTGTTAACCCCATTATAAAAGAATATCGTTCCGGTTGCCGTTCCAAAATATCGTCCACCAATAGTAACTAAATTACCAATTGCTCCATTTGGTGTTGAAGTTGCACAGGTATTTGGAGCAAATGCAGCACAAGAAATATCATCATTGCAAGGAACATTAATATTACCGTGACAAAAACCTCCCATTGGAGTTACCCAATCAATTACTGGTGCACCTGTACATCTACAATCAGGAAGAGGATTAATATTATGATTACAATTTAAATCTGGCAAACACGGTGGAGTTGTACTTGCATAACATGTTGCTGGAAAAACTAAATCATGACACGGATCACCAACATCAGCTTTTGGAGAACAAATACAAGTAATCACATCACAATATGTACTAGGATTTGGACACATTGTACTATCAGCTGAACAAGAAGCATTAAAAGGATCTCCATCGCTATCACAATATATTACACCAACTGGCGGAATAACAGGAAGAGCTGGACAAAAAGCAATATTTGCAACTTGCGTAACACCATCAGGACAACATATATTTCCAGCAACTAATGGAACACCACCACACGTTGCTCCACCAGCAACACCAGCCATACTATTTATAATAAAAGTAACAATTCCATAAGAAGCAAGCATTATTATAATTCCAATTACAGCACCTATAATAGCTTTTTTTGCTTTATCAACTTGATCCGAATTACCATTACTTGTCATCCACAACCAACCAGCATACATTATTATTATAACAGCAATTATCCCAAAAAAAGTAAAGACTATCGCTAAAATATCAACAATCATATCACGAGGATCTGCACTTCCTAAATCCGTATTACTGGCATAATTTGAGCCGACATCTAGAGCTAAAGCATTGTTCACCACTAAAAATCCACCGATAAAAAACATGGTGATAAACATTAAAAAAAATATTTTATTTTTGAAAAAATTTTTCATTTTTAGCTAATTATTATACTAAAATAATTTATGGACAAGTTTCGCCAGCATGACCAACTCCATAACAACAACTAGGATTACTAGCACTTGTACACGGTGGTACACCAAGAGATGGTCCCTCACTTGGTTTATAACAATTTTGATAAATATCTTTAACTCCAGAACCTACTTGTGTTATGTATGTACTAGCATTACCAAATCTTCCATGCCTAATCATTGCTTTTGTTACATCTGCAAAATTATCTTGTGGTGGCAAATCTAAATTCTCTTTTACGAGCCAATATCCAACAGCTATGCCTGAAGTTTCATTAATGTTTATTAATTGATGTTCAATAGACCCTAAATCGTTAGTTATTATCCTTGAACCACTCTGTAGTGTTGACGACATCATTATTTCATTAAAAGTTATTTCTATATTATTTTCTCTATTCACAGAAGTAGCTGCTAAATTTGGATTTATGTTATTTATTGAAGGTGGACTTAAATCTATTTCATCATTTACAAAAAATAACCATTTATAGTTATCACCCACACCAACAGGAGGAACAATCGGAGAAGCTAAATTACTATTATCATTATAATAATTACCAGCTGTTGGTCCTATTGAATCACCAGAACGATCTCCATCAAGCGAATTTAAAGCAGCATCCATAATACCATTTAATAAAAAAATATCAGATGTTGGAAGTAAAACACCCCCACTATCCTCACAATGATTATTAGCATTACAAGTAGTGTATGGCGCCTTGCTTGCACAATCAGCAGGTAATGCACAAGGAAATAAATCTGCTGCCACTAATTCAACTGCGATATGGGCATTCTCAGGTAAACAATAAATATCTTCACCACAAGCGTTAACACCACACTTATTATTACTTACAAACTCGGTTGTACGATATTGATTTGAAACTTCAAATTTTCCCTCAAGATAATCATTAGCTCCTATACACACATTAGTAGAGCTTGAACAGTGGAATGACACACAATCAGCATCCATACTGCACGCAAAACCAGTTGCAATAGGACTTGAAGTAGCATTTACTACTCGTATATATGCTTGCACATCAGATGCTTCACCTGATATATGCATTGCGTTAATTGCTTCATTAAAATTAATTTGAATAACAATATTTCTTGCCTTATCTCTCATTCCACCAAGAGCAATCACAGTTTTAACTGAATCAACACCAACATCTGTTTTAATTATATTTATAGTGGTATTGGGTGCACTACTTTGAACAGGAACATTGCCACCAAACGTACCAATAACTTTTGCTTCAAGACTAACAACGGTACCAACAACACTAGTGCAACTCACTCCATCATGAACAGGAGAACTTCCAAATCCATTAATAACATTACAAATATTATTTGCTGTAACAGCAAATACAGCATTAACTGGAATAGTATTAATCGCAATAGATCCAATAGGAACAAAATTATAAATTGTACTACCAACAATTAAATTATCAGACATAACTTCAGCTGTTACGCCATTAATATTCCAAGAATTAGGAGCTTGAAATCCAGGTGCCGTGTTATTCAAAGTCAAAGTAAAATATCCTGGAAAAGTAACAGAACCATTAACACTATCCACAGCCATAATGAGTGTGCCACCTTTTTGCAATTGCACTGTTACATTACCATTAGCAACTACAGCTGTAAAATTTCCACTATCCGAACAACTAGAATTCATAGTCAACGATGCACCAGGAGAAGGACCAACACTAACAACAGGAAAAGTAAAACTAGCAGGACTATAAACTTCTGGAGCACCACCAACATCAATAGTCCATTTTGAACTTATCGCTCCAGAATGAGTTACATCATCAGCATGATTATCTGGTTCGGGTATAACACTTTCCACTTGAGGTGGAGTTAAATCAATTACATTGCTTACTTCAAAAGACCAATTCAAGAAATGATCTTGACAATCAGAAAAAATACCAGTTCCGTCATGAGCTCTTAAAATATCATTAGTAAAATAAGAAGTATAATCAATATATTCAGAAGGAGAACCAATATAATCTTGAGGAATAAAAACAAAGGTTTTATTATCACTGGTATAAACGCTAATATTATTAACCAAAGAAGAGCAACCAGCACCTGGGGCACCAAAATCATAGCAACCATCATCTATTTGATTTGAATGAAAAAGTCTAATGACACTTGTGGATGCGACACATCCAGAAACTGAACCAACAGCACCACAAATACTATCCAAAGAAACTGCCTCTCTAAAAGTAACCATCAAAGAAGTATTTCTTGGAACTTCTTTTTGTCCTGGCTCAGGATAAACGCTAATAACTGAACATGATCCAAGAGCTGCAAATCCAGTCCCATGTGCTGGGTAATTTGGACTTGTTGGATTATCATTGTTATTCATCATGTTAATAATAAATAAGGCTATCCCATAAGCTGCAAGGATAATTATTAAACCAATCACTGCATTTTTTAAAGTACTTTTTGCTTTATCAACTTGAGCCGCATCACCATTGCTTGTCATCCACAACCATCCACCATACATAATTATCAAAGTAACAATTATTCCCAAAAAGGTAAAAAGAACAGCAATAACGTTTACTAATGTATCTCTAGGATCGCTATTTCCTAATTCAAAATTTTCCGCGTAATCTAAACCAGTATCTAAACTTTGAGCAAATAAATTATTTTCTGGAAACAAAAAAACAGCGAAAACTATTATGAAAAATAGTAGACTAACTGTAATTTTTCTTATTTTATTTAATTTATTTCTGACAAGCATTATATAAAAATCAAAATAATTTTGTTAAATGTATGTTGACTAATCCACAATTATTCTGTAATATTTATTATAACATATATTAATTAAAAAACCAAAATTTTCAACTAATCAAAATGGATATAAATCAAATCATTAATAAAGTTAAAGAAAATGAACCTGATTGCGATATTGGCTTAGTTGAACTTGCCTATCATTATGCTGATGAAGCTCATCGTGGACAAAAAAGAAGGACTGGAGATCCATACATAGTTCATTCTCTTCACACTGCATACTTACTAGCTCAAATCAAGGCTGATTTAAATACTGTAATAGCTGGAATTTTACATGATGTTCCCGAAGATACAGATAGAACTTTAGATGATATAAAAAAAGAATTTGGTGAAGAAATTGCTACACTGGTTGAGGGAATTACTAAGCTTAGTAAAATAAAATATAGAGGAATTGAACGATACAGAGAATCACTTAGAAAGATGTTCCTTTTTATGGCTCAAGATTTAAGAGTAATTCTAATCAAATTTTGTGATAGATTGCATAACCTTCGCACTCTTGATGCTCTTCCTGAAAAAAAACGAATTCGCATCGCTCAAGAAACAATGGAAATTTATGCTCCAATAGCAGGGCTTCTTGGTGTCTGGCGACTCAAATGGCAAATGGAAGACATTTGTTTGAAATATCTTCACCCAAAAGAATATAAAGATATTGAGTATAAGTATGAAGTTGAAAAAAAAACCGAACGAACTCAATATATTCAAAGAGTAAAAAATGCCCTTGACACTCAACTACTTAAGGCTGGAATAAATTACAAAGTTGAAGGACGCTTTAAACATCTTTATAGTATTTATAAAAAAATGCAAAAAAAAGATCGTAAATTTGATGAAATTTATGATGTATTTGCCCTACGTATTATTGTTCCATCAATTTCTGATTGTTATAAGACTTTAGGAATTATCCATGCTCTGTGGCGACCAAAACAAGATCGCATTAAAGATTATATTGCTGTACCAAAACCAAATGGATACCGCAGTTTACATACTACTGTTTATTGTATTGATAATAAAGCTACAGAATTTCAAATCAGAACTATGGAAATGCACGAAGAATCTCTTTACGGAATCGCTGCTCACTGGTACTACAAACAGAAACAAGGAATTGGACGACAAAATATTCAATCCCCAAGATGGATTGATGAAATTTTAAATATTCAAAAAGAGGCAAAAAATACCAATGAATTTATAAATGATATAAAACTTAATATTTTCAAAGGAAGAATTTTTGTTTTCACACCGAAAGGTGATGTTTTCGATTTACCAGAAGGCTCAACTGCAGTAGATTTTGCTTATAGCGTTCACACTGAAATTGGTGATAAAACTACTGGTGCTCTTGTAAATAATCAAATGACACCGTTAGATCGTATATTAAAAAATGGTGATTCTGTTGAAATTATTACAAATAAAAACAGAAAAGCACCAAATAAAGATTGGCTAAAATTTGTCAAAACTCATCGTGCCAAAGAAAAAATTAAACAAGCTCATAAAAATTCAAGACTTGAACAAATTAGAAAAATCATTCCTGGAATATAGTTTGGTAGCAAACCTAACTATCAATCAAACTAAATATCAACTAAAACTTTTTCCATTTCTGTGGATGTAAATGCCACAATATCAGCACAAAAATTTTTTCTTTCATCTGACATGAAAATATCTTCTTCTCTAAATTTTTTAGTTATATTCTTACATTGTAATTTACCAAATTTTTCCTTAAATTTATTATAAAATTCAGTTGTTTTTTCGCATACAATAACATCATCTTCTTCTCCGTTAATTCTACCATACTTTAATCCAATTAAAGCAGTAGCAGCTAACAAACAACCACAAACATTACCATTGCATCCGATTCCTGCTTTAAAAGAAGATGCAACACGTATAATGTCATCAGAAACATTTAAAGTATCACTTTCTTGTATGTTTTTCACAACAGCTTCTCCGCATGAAAACTTTTTAATTAAATAATTTTCTTTTCCTCCTTGATTAACGCTCATAAAAAATTTAAAATTTTGCATTTTAAAATGCAAAATTTGGTTAACATGACAATATATTCTGCCACTTTTTAATAAAATTAATTAATATTAAATTATTTCTCTTGCTTATTTTATTATACAATTAATACACCCGTAAAAAAATATGACTCATCGAAACAAGCTACAATTTTATTACACCAAGCCAATTTCTTAATTGATTTAATAAATTAGGATCTTGCATTTCTTGAATATTTATTCTTTGTAGTTTTTTATTTGCACTAAAAAATAAATACTTCTTTTTTGGAGATAAAAATATATTGTTGTTTACTACTCTGTCCGTAATTTCACTAGCTTTATTCTTGGAAATATTATACAAATAAGCGCCTTTAACAGTTTTATATTTCATAAAAGCTCCTCTTTCTTCATATTTAATCATAATTAAGTTATCATTATCTAGCCAAATAGGATGAAAAAAATTAGATTTTTCACCAATATCAAACTTGCTTTTATCCACACCAATAATTGATACTTCATTAACAGGCATTTTGTCATCATTTACTTGATATGAAACAGCTATTTTACTATCGTCTAATGACCAACTTATACTAATTGCGTAATCTTTAAAATCTCCATAAAGTTTTTTACTTGATTTATTTTCTAAATCATATTTATAAACATCAAAAGCACGCCCACCATCTCTTAGTTGTATATAGGCAAAACTTTTTTCCGATGAAGACATTGTAGCCAATCTTGCAGATTTGATTGTATCTATTATTTTTTTTCGCTTTAGGCTATAAACTACTAACTCAGGAGCTCCTCTTTCTTTATTGCTTGCCTCAAAAAGTAAATATTCTTTTCCGAAACTTAAACTTCTATTTGTACTATTTCCAGAATCAAATCTAAAATATTCACCAACATTAAAAAGCTCTGAAAAACGTCCAGTTTTTTTTGTATTTATATTAAAATAATATTTAGTAGTTATTCTCTCTTCTTTAACATTAAAAAAAATAAAATTATCATCCAAAGAAATATTAAGATTATCTCTATGCATAATTTTATGTTTAATAGAAACTGAATAATCCTGATATTTATTATTTTCTATATCAAAAAAACACAAAAATGGTTTTTCATTTTTCATCTGCCAATATATAGCAGTATCTCCTCTGTGATTTAAAGTTATCAAAAAATTACCAGTATTATTTATATTTATACTACTAAAAATTGTTTGCCAATAAAACAAAATATAAACAAAACTAAAATTCAAAATAATTACAGAACAACAAATTAATAATAATTTTAATATTTTCATTTTATTTTAAAAGTTGAGATAATTTTATTAATGATTTCAATGTTATTACCTGTAAAAATAAATCTGGTTTTACCATCATCTCTAATTGCTAAATACATTGTTTCATCACTCGTTTCACGAATAATTTTATATTGATCAAAATTTTGTTCTTTATTCTTTGTAATTAATTGCATGTTTCTACTATCTGGAAAATCTTGAAATATTCCTTTCACACTATTTTTTGAAATTATAAATACAATTCGCTGAACAAAATCGTCATTATAGTGAGAAAACGTAACAAATATTTCGCGATTTACATTATGTTTTGCATAAGAATCAGGCATCTTATGAATTTGATAATAAGAAGGATAATTAAACTGCACTCCATAATCTTTTTCCTGATACACTTTCCAACTTTTTGGATTATTATTAATTTTATCAATTTCATTCACAATACTATCCGTAAACTTATCAAACGCTTTTTCTTCTAAATCACCTACTTGCTGTTTAATAATGATATCAGAATTATCTTTTTTCTGTACATAAATGATGTAATCTACAATACACAAAATTATCACAAGTGTGATAATTATTAACCAAGAATATTTTTTATTAATATTTTTCATAATTAAATAATTAAATTATTCATTTTTCCATTTATATTTTAATACTAACATAAAAAAATAATTTTTCATAATAAAAAAACTGCGAAAGCTTTAATTTTGCAGTCGCAGATTATGTATTATGAACATCTCAATTCAATTACATCATATTGAATTTTATAAATAAAATCCAATAATTTACTATTTATTAAAACATTAATACCTTGCTTGGTCAGACTATATTTATGTTCTATATTTATTTCTGCATAACTATTTCCTGATATAATTTCATTTAAATCATTAAGAAAACAATTCGTCCTAATGGGAACACCCCACGGACATTCTTCTCTTAATTCATCTTCAATCTTCTTAACCAAATTATGATATGTAATTGGTCCATCTATTAACGCCAATAAAATTATAAATAAGTTACTCATAATAAACCTCCTTTTTTCTATTTATAATTATTGTTGTGCATTTTAATGTTTTGTTTGTTTTTCTTTTCTTACAAGATATAAATTGTTTTTAATTGTTAAATGTACAAAATATAAAAAATTAATTTTTATTTTAATTCTTCAAAATCTTCATTGCTAATCCCAAGACCTAAATTTCTCATAACATTAAAAGCATCTGCTGGTCTTCCTAGAAAATATCGCTTGCCATCTACAGGATTTACATACCAAGCTTCACCATTTCCTTCAATTTGAAGGAATATTTTTCCTTTTTGTTTATCTGCAAAATTGGTATCATAAACCATTTTTGCTGTTGTTGATATTGGGGAATAACCTATATTTAATTCGTTTCTATCATTATAACCATCTCCATCAGTGTCTGTATTATTTTTATCTGTACCAATTGCATCTTCAAATAAATCAGATAAACCATCATTATCTGAATCAACTCCAGACAATTCTGAAATTCCAATTGGTATTTTTTTCAAATTGGCATTTGTAATTCCTGTTCCCTGTTTTCGCATTATACTAAAAGCATCCGCTGGTCGTCCAAGATAATAAGCATAATGAGTAGCAGGATTTATATAGTAAGCCTTACCATCATCTTCAACTTTTAAAACAATTTTACCCCTAAGCCTGTCAGCCAAAGCTGTTCCCTTTATTTTATTTTTGGCTTGTTGATATTTATCATTCTGTTCATAACTTTGAGTTAATGATACTGATGATATTTCTATATCATTCATCAAATCTACACATTGATTTATCAAACAATATTCTACTTTTTCTTGAATTTGCTTATCAGTTGACCCATCAGGGGAATATCCAAGAACATATTCATCACCAATAACTAAAAAAGGGACGCCTTGAGAATTAACATTCAATTTGCCTGTTACCGTTTTGAATAATTCTAAATTACTACTATTGTTATAAATCTCATAATCATAGATTTTAAAATCAATATAATCTGGAAAGTCAACTTTAATTTCTTTGTATTCATTTTCTAACTCCTCTAAAAATATTTTTTCTTTATCACAATGTGGACAACTTTTACCCCAAAAAAGATAAATATTAAATTGATCATTGTTCACATCTGTATCTTCTCCATTAATTAAATACAAATCCTCATCCATCTCAACTCTGGCAAAATCTCGTCTTAATTTAGTTAAAAAATATTCTTTCTCACCAATTATGTCTTTTAGACTATTCAAATCAGTTTCAGAATACATTTCAATCTCCTTGTCTTGCAAAGTTTTTAAATTAACAATATCAGCATATTCCAATTCAAAACCAGGAGCTTTAACTTGTTCATCAGCCAAAACATATAAAAGTATTTCATTCGTTTTTGTAGATTCTTCAGGATTAGTTGGAACACGCGTAGAAATTTGGGAAATTTTTAAAGGATAAACAACTACATTTGAACTAAAACTAATCTTAATCGGACTTATAAAATTACTGTAGTTAGTTATTTTAGTTAAATCGAATTTATCAATTTCAAATTGTAAATCAGATATAACGGAATCAATAAACTGCAACGAAAACATTTCTTTTTCAATTTCTGCATAATTATCATTAATTAAACTATTAAATTCATCTTCATTAATATCATTAATATCAACGCTACTTAAACCATCAAAAGATAATCTTTGAATAAAACCAAAAGCATTTTTAAATTTATTAAAATCTTTTTCTTGAAATGAATCTATATAGTATTGAGCTAATTTTGCAGCTAAATTCTCTTTAGTTATACTTTCATCAATCTTTTTATAATCACTGATAATCTCATTTAAAACATATTCCAAATCTATTCTAACAGCAGTAAAATACCATTCTTTTTGAACATACCAATCAAGTATAGTTTTCACATCTTCTTTAACCGGATAATTATTTTCATTTAACCAATCCAATAAACCATCCGCACCAGCAGCTGAAAGAACAGTAATTTCATAAATACCAATATGTTTTTGTTCGTGAACAACTACATTTTGTTCAACACCATCATAAGAGCCTGTTTTTAAAAGAGACCGTCCTTCTGGAATAACATCATATTTTTTTGTATAAATAGATAATTCCTCAAAAATGTCTTTAGGTGCTTCGCTTGAATCAGGATAAGTTGGAGTTGGAATTAACCAAACAAAACTATTAACATTTCCAGAATAATTAACTTTTAAGTACAAATCTTCTTGGTTATTATCATGAACAATTAAAGCAGTTTGAGAAGGTTCATAAATGTCACGATGCTCAGGATAATAAGCAGGAATAAAACATCCATCAGATTTTACAACAGATATTGGAGTAATAATTAAAGAACAGATTACAATCAATGATAAACACAAAAGAGATTTTCTTTTTAAAAAACAAGTCATAATTTTAAAGTTAATGGTTAATTAATTATTTATTAATTATTTTATTTATTTTTAATAACTTTCATATTGTTCGGCATGTACTTTCTTAAAACTTCAGGAATTACAACACTTCCATCTTCTTGCTGATAATTTTCCAAAATTGCTATTATAAATCTAGGAGAAGGAATAGCGGTATTATTTATCATGTGAACAAATTTTTTGTTCCCTTCCTTGTCTTTATATTTTACATTAAGTCTTCTTGATTGCCAATCTAAAAAATTAGAAGCTGATCCTGTTTCACCATAGCTATCTCGGCTTGGCATCCAAGCTTCAAGATCAAACATTTTATATTTGCCAGCACTCATATCTCCAGTACAAATACTTAATACTCTATAAGGTATATTTAATGCTTCGTGAAATTCTTTTGAAATTTCTACCATTTCTAAATGCATTTTATTTGAATCCTCAACATTGTTCTTAGTAAAACAAACTTGTTCAACCTTCATGAACTCATGCACTCTATAAAGTCCCTTTGTATCTTTTCCATAGCTCCCAATTTCACTTCTATAGCATTGTGAAAAACCACAAAGTTTTACTGGTAATTGATTTTCATTTAAAGTTTCACCTGAATAGTAAGCCAAAAGTGATGGCTCTGCAGTTCCTACTAAAAATTTATTTTCTTTAACTGATTTTCCATCGGCATCTTTATTCACATTTTCAATTTTATAAATTTCATCTACTTCAGAATTAAAAGTTTTACCAGAAAAATATCCACTTCCGAAAAGTGCATATTCACGAATTAATGTTGGTGGTATCATTGGTGTAAAACCTTTTGCAATTAACTTTTTAAGAGCAAACATCATTAAAGCCATTTGCAAACTAGCAGCCTCATTTTTCACATAATAACCTCTGTATCCAGCAACTTTTACACCTCTCTCAAAATCAAGCAAATCAAGATTTTTAGCAATTTCAATATGACTTTTTGGTTTAAAATTAAACTTAGTTGCTTCACCCCATTTTTCAATTTCAACATTTTCAGATTCATCTTTTCCAATCGGAGTATCATCCGATGGAATAGTTGGCACCTTTACCATTAAGGTAAAATAATCATCTTCAATTTTTTTAAATTTATTTTCCAAATTAGCAATCTCTTCCTTGATATTTTTACCTTCCTTAATTTGTTCATTCGTTGGTTTACCCCCTTTCACAATTTGAGCTAATTCATTTCGTTTAGCCCGAAGCTCATCAATTTGACTTTGAATCTTTCTCCTCTTTTTATCAATTTTAATCAATTCATCAATGTCAACATCTATATTTTTATTTTTTGCCGCTTTTTGAACTTTATCAACATTATCTCTAATGTATTTAATGTCTAACATATATTTTTAAGATTATTTAACATTAATTTACTTAACAGTTTAATTAAATCATTTATATCCAATGTTTCATAAGCTTTTATCATGGCATCAATATATTCTTTTCTCTGTTTAATGGATATAGAAAATAATGGATAATTGTTTTTCAATAATTCATAATTCATAAGTAATCGTGCAGTTCTTTTATTTCCGTCAAAAAATGGCTGAATCAATGCAATGACAAAGTGAATGATAATTGCTTTAATATACCGTTGCTCATTTAAATCGTTATAATCAGAAACAAACAATTCTATTAAATTATCAATCTCTGCTAAAGTTTTTGGTGGTACATAATTAGTACCTCCAATTTTTACTCTACCATCACGATATTGCCCAGGTTTTACAACAGTGTCTTTCCCAACTTTAAAATGAATATCTTTAATAAACTTAGAAGATAATTTAATTTTGGTTTCAAGAACTAAATTTAATGTAAATTCCCAAGCATCTTTTTGATTTAAAATTTCATCCTCCTCGTTTACTGTGTGTCCACCAACTGTTACGCCAGAAAGCAATGTTTCAGTTTCAGCATAAGTATAAGTGTTTCCTTCAAGCGCAACTGTATTATAAACATAATCAACCTTTTGTGAAAAAGCTAGCTTTTTTTGCTCATCCTTTGTAAATTTTTGATTAAATCTTTTTTGCAAATCAAAAATCTCTTCACTTATTTTATCATCAACTGAATATTTTAAATCTTTTAATCTAAAATTTTTATGTTGTATTTTGCTATTCGTCATTTATTTATCAAATAAATTGTTATGTATTATGCGTTATACCCTTCGGTTTCATTAATGGAAATAAAGCTACTTCTCTAATCGGCTTATCCATCATAAACGCAAACAATCTTTCTCCAAAGCCAAAACCACAAGTTGGAGGCATTCCGTGTTCAAGCATTTCTACAAATTCCCAATCTGGCATCATTGCCTCATTATCTCCTTCTTCAAGTAATTTTTGTTGCTCTTCAAATCTTTTTCTTTGATCTATTGGATTATTAAGTTCACTATAACCGTTCCCTATCTCCGCTCCAGCTATTAAAATTTGAAATCTTTCAACAGTACCTAGTCTTTTTTTATTTTCTTTTGCTAGCGGAGAAATCAATTTTGGATGATTTATTAAAAACGCTGGACCAGAAATATTTTTTCTACAGTATTTCCAAAGCGTATCAATTAATCTTTCTTTGTTATCTCCTTCGTATTTAACTTTTAATTGTTTAAGCTTTTTTTCCATTTCTTGTTTGCTGGCTTTTAAAACATTTATTTTAGTCTGCTTTAGAATTTCATCAACATAATCCACTTCTTTCCACTCATCAGCTAAATCAAAAGTATGACCACGCGTAGTAAATTTGGTTTTACCAAAAACTTCATTCGCAATTTTTAAATACAACTCTTTAGTTAATTTCATTCCATCTCTAAAATCAGCATAAGCCCAATAAAATTCCATATTAGTAAATTCTTGTACATGCTCCAGTGACGATCCTTCATTTCTAAATACTTTTCCAATTTCAAAAGTTTTTTCAAATCCAGCTGCCATTAATTTTTTTTGCCACAACTCACCAATTGAAATACGTAAAAAAACATCTAAATCAAAATCATTATGATGAGTTCTAAATGGTTCCGCTTCTGCTCCACCTGTAGTAACTTCAAGTACTGGTGTTTCAACTTCTAAAAATCCTTTATCTTTCAAAAAATTTCTCGTTACATCCCAAAATTTTGATTTCTTAATAAACATTTCTTTAACTTCTGGATTCATTAAAATATCCAAATATCTTTTTCTAAATTTAATATCGTCATCTTTAAGTCCGTGCCATTTTTCAGGAAGGGGTTGTAAGGCTTTTGAAAGAATTTTCCATGATTCAATCAAAACACTATTTTCACCTTTATGAGTAACAAAACATTTTCCAGTAACTTCAATAAAATCACCAACATCAATTAATTTTACAAAATCTTTATATTCATCAGCCCCGGTGTCTTTCTTAGTAAATGCTAATTGAATTTTTTCACTTCCATCAAAAATACTTACAAAAGATAAATTTCCATGACTTCTTTTGCTCATTAATCTCCCAGATAATATAAGCTGTTCTTTATTTTTCTCTAAATTAGAAAAATCGTCCAAAACTTGCTTAACACTATGAGATCGCTTTGTATTTGCGGGATATGGATTTATGCTATTTCCTTTTAATTTTTCTAATTTTTCTAAACGATCATCACGTTCAGTACAATTTTCTGTTGTCATAATAATTAACTTTTGATAATTTATTCTTTAATTTTAAAGGATTTTTTAAAAAAAGTAAAGGACTGCATTTACAATCCTTTATGCTAAAATTAAATATGAATTAATCGGAATTTACGAAAAAATGTTTTTTCCAAAATTTAAGACAATCAATAAGAATAAGTAAAATAAACAAAGGCCATCTAAAAAACCAATAAACTAATACTGCCATTGTACCTAAAAATTTATGTATCAACAAAATATTAATATCCCTATAAAATCCTATAATTCTAGGATGGAATATAGAAAAACTGGTTACTAAAATTGAAATGATTCCAGAAAGAATAGTATAAAACATCACTACTTGATAAAAAGATTCCATTACTCTTCCTCCATGTTTTATTTTAGACTATTTAACTTTCAAAATTTCAAATTCTGTTTGTCCTTTTGGTAATTCCACAACTACCTTGGTACCTTTTTCTTTGTTTAAAAGAGCACTTCCGATTGGTGATTCATTAGAAATTTTTCCTTTAGCTGGATCAACTTCATTAAAACTTACTATTGTATAAATTTTTTCTTTTTGATTAAATTTTACAGTCACCGTAGAACCTAAACCAATTTTTCCTAATTGCCCACCTTCAACAACTTGGGCATTTTTGATAATATTTTTCAACTCAGCAATACGTCCATCATTAAAAGCTTGAGCATCTTTTGCTTCAGAATACTCAGCATTTTCACTCAAATCTCCCATATCTTTTGCGACTTGAATTCTATCAGCTATTTCTCTTCTTTTAACATTTGTTAAATTATTTAATTCTTCTTTTAATTTTTCTAATCCTTCTTTAGAAATAATATGTTCTTCTCCCATATGTTTATATAAATTTATTATTAATAATAGATTTAATACTACAATACTTTTAAATATTTATCAATAGTTTGGTATAATATTGATTTTATTGATTTTATATAAAGTAAAATTATTATTAATCTTTTTGATTTTTTTAATTTGCAAATTAGCTTCCTTAAGCCTTCTTTCGTTCAAATAATCCACTGCATCGTCTGGTAAATTAAAGTTATAGTAATAAACTGGTAAATATTTAGTTAGATTTGAATATATTTGTACCATTTTTTTATTTGAGAAATCACCAATAATCACTTTTCTTTCGGGAAAAAATAATTTGTCATGATAAACTGTAACAATAACTGAGTTATGTTCTGTTAATTCAATCACTTCTCTCCATTGTTTCAAGGCTTCACTACATTTATCTTTTTGATAAACTAAGCCTTCTTCAGATCCGATCAATACAAATTTAATTGATAAAAAAGAAAAACAAATTATTAATAAAAGCTGTAACAAAAATGTTATTTTAGGTTTAGCAAAAAATTTACTTCTTTTTATTATCTTTAAAATAAGTGCGGAAAATAATCTTGAAATTCTAATAATTGCAAAGCTTACAAAAGGAAAAATCCCAGCATACACTGGCAACCAATATCTTGTGTACGAATTTCCTATCGTATGTCTGGTAGCATCTGGATTGTCATGAAACACCCAACTTCCATAATAAAAAATTAAAATTACTCCAAGTGTCACATAGGCAAATAAATATACCAAATATCTTTTTTTATTCTTTTTAAGTTTTAAAAAAAATAAAAATAATCCGAACAGTCCTGGATAAAAAATCCAAGGAAACATATGTATGAAGTAATTTTTAAACATTGCAATTGAGAGTTTAAAATTAAATCCGAAATGAAAAATATTATTTTTTATTACTTTAATAATTTCTTTGTATTTATCAAATTTTCCAGTACTCGTAACAATTATTAATTCCTCTCCCGCTTTGGCAATCTCCACAATAGATTTGTTCATTTCGGGATAACCTCCAAAAAAATACGAACCATGCAATGCGTTGTTGTAATACATATTTGGTGCTATCGCAAAAAATAAAAAACAAAAGAATATAATCAATTTTACAACTCCAATTTTTCTAATATTAAAAATCCACAAGATTAAAAACATTGGAATTATCCATAATAACTCCGAAGTTCTAACAGTTATTGCTAAACCTAAAAATAATCCTGCCAGCATTGGATATAATAAATTTTTCCAACCAGTACTAAATTTTAAAAATTTTATCTTTTTAAATTTAGCGTTTTTCACCATCAAAGTTCCGTAATAAAGAGCAATTAAAAGTAATACAAAAAATAAAACATTATGAAACATGCTTCTGGCTGTATAATAAACATACGGAGGAAATGTCGTTAAAATTAAAGAAGATAAAAGAGCATTATTTTTACCAAAAAATATCTTTATAAATAAATAAAAATAAATAATACCAAGAGCCGCAAAAAATGGTGTTAAATATGGAATAACTTTATAAGTTAAAATTAAAGCAATTTTTCCATAAATTAAAATAATCCCTAAAAAACTAACTGGCTTAAGTTCTCCATCGCCACTTCTAACACTTCGCGGATGCATAACATCAGAAGCATATTGATTATATTTTTCTCCAATCGCTAAATTTCCAGTTTGAGCATAATATTTTGTAAAAACGTAATTAGCAGTCTCATCAGGCGAAGCCCATTTAACAAATTCTTCACCATTATCATTCAAATAAAATTGTGTTGAAAAATTTAAATAACTCGTAGCAACAAAAAAAATAACTGCAATAATTACAAGAATAATACCTCTCCAATATTTCTTAATATTTGAACAAATCATGAGTGAACACTAGCAAAAAAACAAAAATAAATCAAGGTTTATTGAATTTTTGTAAAGGTGAAATAGAAATAATAAAAAAGCCCAATTCTTATTATGAATTGAGCAATGTCTTTTTTAAAGAACAAAAATAAAAGATTTAATCTTTTATTCCATGATTATGTTTTTAATAGTCGGAATTAATAATTCCGTTTTTGGGATGTCAACACTAACACCATCGCTAAAAGATGATGTCCTATTTCCTCTTATCGCCACAACCTTATACATATAAGATAATCCTGGGATAACTCCTGTGTCTGTGTAATACAGATTGCTGGTTTCTTGTATCATATTTCCATTTCTGTAAATACGATATTTTTCAGCTAATTCAACTTGATTCCAAATTAAATTAACATTATTGGTATTGTTTAGAATTAAATTAAGGTTAGTTGGTTTATCTAAATTTATTTCAACGGTGAATGGTTTTGTTAACACTAATTCTTCGTTAAAGTAAACTTCTACTTTCCAATTACCGTAATTTGTTATATTTGATAGATTACAATATTCCCAAGCTGGAACTCCG
>JAGLJW010000003.1 GCA_023142215.1 Candidatus Parcubacteria bacterium | reverse complement strand
TTTTTTAGTGATTGGCGACAGTCCCGTTATAATCAAGGCTATATTCAATTAAATTATATCAGTTTCCAGAGAATTAAACAATGCTTATTATTGATAATGATTTTAGTTTACTCCTTGAAATATATATTTATAATTGTTAAAATAGAGTTAATAAAAAATATTAATTTTTAACTAAAATGTTTAAAGAATTAGATAAAATTTATAATCCGGCTAAATATGAGGATGATATTTATAGAAAATGGGAGAAATCAGGGTTTTTTAATCCTGATAATTTAGAAGGGGAACCTTATTCAATTATGATGCCACCGCCGAACGTAACTGGGGTTTTGCATCTCGGACATGCCTTAGAGCATTCTTTAATGGATGTAATGATTCGTTATCAACGTATGAATGGTAAAAAAGCTTTACTTTTACCAGGAACGGATCATGCAGCTGTGGCAACTCAAGCGAAAGTTGAAAGAATTTTAACTGAAGATGGTATGGAAAATCCTCGTGAAAAACTTGGACGTGATGGCTTACTTAAAGAGATCAGGAAATATGCAGAAAATTCAAAAGCAACAATTTTGAAACAAATTAAAAAAATTGGTGTTAGTTGTGATTGGTCACGACTTTCTTATACTTTTGATGATGAACGTTCTAAGACTGTGAATGAAGTTTTTGTAAAAATGTATAATGATGGTTTAATTTATAGAGGTTATAAAGTAATTAATTGGACGGTAAAAGGTCAATCAACTTGCTCTGATGATGAGTTGGAATATGTTGATAGAAAAGCAAAATTTTATACTTTTAAATATTCAAAAGATTTTCCAATTACTATTGCGACGACTAGACCAGAAACAAAATTAGGAGATACCGCCGTAGCTGTAAATCCAAAAGATGAAAGATACAAAAAATATATTGGTGAAATTTTTACTGTTGATATTGGTGCAATAAAACCGCTTAAAATCAAAATAATTGGTGATGAAAATGTTGATCAAAATCTTGGAACAGGAGCTTTGGGAGTTACACCAGCCCATTCTTCAGTTGACTTTGAAATGTATGAAAATCAAAAAGCAAAAGGAGATCCAATTGAGATTATTTCTGTAATAAATAAAAAAGGAAAAATGACTGTAGAAGCAGGAGAAGAATATGTAGGATTAGATGTGGTTGAAGCTAGAGAAAAATTTGTAAGATGGTTGCGTAAAAATGATTTACTTGAAAAAGAAGAAGAAATTGATCAAAACGTGGGAACTTCCGATAGATATAAAGATGTTGTTGAAGCTTTACCGATGACGCAATGGTTTGTTAACGTAAATAAAAAAATTCCTGGTAAAAATAAAAGTTTAAAAGATTTAATGAAAGAGGCGGTGACTATTGGGCATAACGGAAATCAAAAAGTAACTATAAATCCCGATAGATTTGAAAAGATTTATTTTAATTGGATTGATAATTTACGTGATTGGTGCATAAGCAGACAAGTTTGGTGGGGTCATAGAATTCCTGCTTGGTATTGTAAACAGTGTAATAAAGGAAAAGTTTCTGTTTCTGTTAAGGTGGATAATCATAAAATTATAATTAAAGATATTTCAGAGTTGGTAGATTCTGAAAGAATTAAAAATTTTTATCCATCAAGTGATGCAGTTCATGTAGCATCTTTAGAAAAGCCAAAAAAGTGCAACAAATGTGAATGTAAGGAATTTATTCAAGATGAAGATACTTTAGATACTTGGTTTTCGTCTGGTCTTTGGACATTTTCAACTTTGGACAAAGGAGACGATTTAAAAACATTTCATCCTACTTCTTGGATGCAAATGGGTCACGAACTTTTATTTTTTTGGATGGCAAGAATGATTTTGATGAGCACTTATGTATTAGATGAAATACCGTTTAAAGATGTTTATATTCATGGAATGTTGCGAGATGAAAAAGGTAATAAATTTTCAAAATCAGCTGGAAATAATATTAATCCAATTGAGATTATTGATAAATATGGAACAGATGCTTTAAGATTAAGCGTAATTATTGGTGTAACTCCAGGACAAGATTCAAAATATTATGATGAAAAAGTAGAAAGTGCCAGAAACTTTGTAAATAAACTTTGGAATATCAGTCGGTTTATAATTTCATCTTGTCATTCTGAGCAACCCGCCCAATTGGCGGGGCAGTCGAAGAATCCCGATAATATATCTCTAAATATTGATAATTTAACATTGTCTGATAAATGGATAATCGGTAAGTTAAATAAAGTTATAGATGAAGTAAATAAAGATTTTAATAGTTTTAGATTTTCACAAGCCGCAGAAAAATTACGGGATTTTACCAAAGATGATCTAGCAGATTGGTATTTAGAAGCTTCTAAGTTTGATAAAAGTCCAGAAACAGAAAAAGTATTAAATAATATTCTTGTAAATTTATTAAAACTTTGGCATCCATTCATTCCTTTTGTAACAGAAAAAATTTGGGGAGAGATGTTTCCCAATGAACTCATCATGATCCAGAAATATCCACAGCACTGTCATTCTGGAGCTAGAGCGATAGAATCTCATAAAATAAGCAGTCAAGACAAATCAAATAATGCATCTATTTCATTATGCGATAGCAAGGGAGATAATTTTGAACTAATAAAAGAAATTATAATTGCAATCAGAAATGCTAGAAGTGAAAATAAAGTTGAACCAGCAAAAAAGATTAAAGCAGTAATTTATGCTGGCGATTATAAAGAGCTAATTAAATCACAAAGTCATTTAATAAAAAGTCTCAGAACAGGAATTGAAGAAATTGAAATAATTGATAAAAACACTGAACAAGATGATTCAATCAAAATAGTTATTCAAAACATTGAAATTTATCTTCTTGGAGCTATTGACAAAGAAAAGGAACAGTTGCGTATTAAAAAAGAAATTGAAAATCTAGAGAAAATTATTAAAAGTGTAAAAGGTAAATTATCTAATAAACAATTTATTGAACGAGCACCAAAAGAAATTATTCATAAAGAGAAAGAAAGGCTTAAAAAATTTCAAGAAGAACTTGAGAATTTAGTTAATTAGTTTTGGATAAAAATAAAAGAAGTAAAAACATTTACTTCTTTTTTGATAGAAAATAACTTTTTTATTTTGACTTACTTTGTTTTGTATGATATTTTGTTAATATAACACAAACATAAAATGCAAAAAAAAGAAGTTGAAAAAATATTTAGTTTATTGCGTAAAAAAACTACTGAATTTAAAGAACGTGCTCATAATTTGAAGGTAGAGACTAGATTAATATTAAAAAGAACAAGATCAAAATCTTTGGCTTTATGGAAGATAAGAATGCTTGAAAATAAAACAGCAATTTTAGAAAAAGAAATGAATGAAACAGCTGAAGAGTTTTTTAAGATGCTTGCGAAATTAAAGAAAAAAAATAAATAATTTAAAAAATATTAAATATTAAATTTATGGAAACAGAAACTTCAAATCCTGAAGTTGTAGGGATTTTAAATCAAACATTTTTTAATAATACAATAAAAGAATACTTAATTGTTGTAGGAATTTTTATTTTGAGTGTTGTTATTTTGAAAATTTTTAAGACAGTAGTTATCTCTCGTGTTAAAAAACTTTCAGAAAAAACTAAAACTGAGCTGGATGATATGATTATTAGTGCTATTAATGCAATTCATTGGCCATTTTTTGTTTTTGTAGCACTTTATATTTCAACACAATTTATTGTTTTAAATGATAAAATTGTAAAAATAATTTATTATTTATTTTTAATTGGTATAGTTTTTTATGGTATTAGATTTTTGGATAAATTAATTAATTATATAATTAAAAAAGTTGTAACTTCCAGTGGTGATGATGATACAACAATAATAAAACTTCTTGGAACTGTCGCAAAGATTATTTTATGGGTTGGAGCCGCACTATTACTTCTTTCAAATATGGGAATTGATGTTACCTCTCTTATGGCTGGAATGGGAATTGGTGGTATTGCTATTGCTTTGGCCTTGCAAAATGTTTTGGGAGATTTATTTAGTTCGCTTTCAATTTACTTTGATAAACCTTTCAAGGTTGGTGATTATGTTTCTCTTGGTGCGGGAAGTTCAGGAACAGTAAAAAAAATTGGATTAAAAACAACGAGACTTCAAACTCCGCAAGGTGAAGAATTAGTAGTATCAAATTCTGAATTAACCAAAGCACAACTTAGTAATTTTGGAGTAATGAAAAGAAGAAGAACTACTTTTAATATTGGAGTAGTCTATGGTACTCCGACTGAAAAGCTTAAAAAAATTTCTAATTATATTAAAGAAATTATTGAATCCCATGGCGAAATGACTGATGTGGCTAGAATTCATTTTACAACTTTTGGTGATTTTAGTTTAATCTTTACAGTTGTTTTTTATATAAACAGTGGAAGTTATGACGATTTTGCTGATATTCAAGAAAATGTAAATTTTAAAATTTTAGAAAAATTTGAAGAAAAAAATATTGAAATAGCTTTTCCAACTCAAACTTTATATGTAAAAAAGTAGGTTTATGAATGCATAATTCATCAATTGACGAAATAAATAAAGATGAACTTTATCAAAGTTCATCTTTATTTATTATAGTAATATTAGTAATTTTAAAAAGAATTTTTATAGTGTACTATAAAAATATTGACAGATTTTTACAGTGTGCTATAATTATTGTATGAATATAAATATACAAAATATAAAAGAAATACAAAATATTTTAGTTGAGAGACAGAGTCTTGAATTTAAGAGGTTTTTGTTTGATAAGATTGATTTTAGTCAGCAATTAATTGGCATAATTGGTCCACGTGGGGTTGGAAAAACAACTTTGATTTTGCAATACCTGAAAGAGAATTTTTTTGATAATGATGAGGCTATTTATTTTTTAGCAGATAATGTTTTGCTTCAAAAAGGTGATTTAGTTGAGTTGGCACGTGAGTTTCATCTGAAGCATGGTATAAATCTTATTTGTATTGACGAAATACATAGATTTCATAATTGGAATCAAGAGTTAAAAAATATTTATGACACTTTACCTGATTTAAAAATAATTTTTTCTGGTAGTTCTAGTCTTGATCTCATAAAAGGAAAATACGATTTATCACGAAGAGGAATTATTTACAATCTTCCTGGTTTTTCGTTTCGTGAGTTTTTGTTGTTTTTCAAAAAAGTTAAAATAGAAAATTTTTGTTTTGAATATTTAATTAAAAATTTTAAAAATCTTAGTAAAGAAATTTCTAAAGAAAAAAAAATATTAAAATACTTTAATGAATATTTACTTTGCGGATATTATCCATTTTTCAATGAAACAAAAAGTCTTGAACTCTACAAGGTGCAAATTAGTAATATTATTGATAAAATAATTTATGAAGATATTGCAAGTTTCTATAGTCTAAAAACACAAAATTTGATAACATTTAAACAGATTTTGTATTTTTTTGCTACTACAACTCCTGGTGAAGTGAACATAAATAAACTTGCTAGTAGTTTAAAAAAGAATCATGCAACTATTTCGGAATATTTGAAAATTTTACAAGAAGCAAGTTTAGTGCGATTTTTAACCAATGACAAAATGGGTCATTCTTTAGTTCGTCATGCAGAAAAAATTTATTTAGATAATACGAATATATTGCAAGTAATAGGAAGTATAATCGGTAAGAATATTAATAATGGTATGTTAAGAGAATTATTTTTTCTTAATCAATTACAAAACTCAAAATTGTTACCTTGCTATACAGAAACAGGTGATTTTGTAGTTAATGATTATACATTTGAAATAGGAGGAAAGAACAAAAATGATAAACAAATTCAAGGTGTTAAAAATTCATATTTAGTTTTGGATGATATTTTAATTGGAGACGAGAAAAAAATTCCTCTATATTTATTCGGATTTTTATATTAATTTTGTGAAAAGTTATGAATAATAGAATCAAATATTTAAAAAGTTTAGCAAAAAGAAGAGCTACTGCTGGTGTATTAATTTTTAATTCTAAAAATGAATTATTGATATTAAAATTAAGCTATAAAGATTATTGGGGTATTCCTGGTGGATGTGTTGACGAAGGTGAGCATTTATTAAACGCTTTAAATAGGGAAGTAAAAGAAGAAATTGGAATTAGTATCAATTTAATTAGATGTGTGGTAGTTGATAGTAAAATTGAAAAAATAGATAATTATTTTGATGAAAGTTTGCAGTTTGTTTTTTTAAGTGAAAAAATAACTGACGATCAAATTAAAAAAATTAAGATTGATAATAAAGAAATTATTGATTTTAAATTCATGAAATCGGAAAAGGCATTTAAGGTATTAAATCCCAAAATGGTTTTAAGAATTAAAAATTTAAATGGGAATTATAATGATTGTATTTTTTTAGAAAATGGAAAAAAATGTAGTGAATTTTAATAATTTAGCAAATTAAAATCTTATGAAATTTGAAAAACCTAAATTTAACGAAACGCCTTATTATTTACAAAATCAAAAGATTAAAAAAAAGAATAATAAAGAGAAGCATAAATTGCGTAATGCTATTGTTGTTGTTTCTTCTGTTGTAGCTAGTTTTTCATTATTGTTTAAAGATTTTTCAGATAATGAAGAGGTTGATGATAATGCTAAAAAATCTTTAAAAGAGTTTAAAACTTCAGACAATAAAAAACATGCTGAAATTGGATCTGATATTGTTAAACAAGTAGAAAAAATTAAAGATGATTTACACCAATACAACAATAATATAGCTAGAGGTGGTATTATAGAGGATGAAATGTTTGGTGGTAATTGGACAGATGAAGAAATTGAGAATTATAGAAAAGAATTAAATAAAAAATTTGAATTTGAGTCTAGCATGGAGATATCTAAGTCAATTCATGATATATTAGATTATAATCAAGAAGGTGATATTGTATTTAATTTTGAAACAGCAGATCAGTTACGAAATCATTGGAAAAAACAATATTTAAAATATAGCAAAACAACAAAAAAAATTATTGAAAGAAGAGATAAATATAAAGATGAGCTAGAAACTGTTTTTGAAGAAGAAGGAGTTCCGATAGAGTTTTTGAATATAGCTTGTACAGAATCTGGTTTTAAATTAGCAACTTCAAATAAAAATGCTGGTGGTCCATATCAATTTTTAAGAGCGACTGGTAGGCAATATGGCTTAACGATAAATTCAAAAACTGATGAAAGGAATGATGCAATTAAAAGTGGAAGAGCTTGTGCTAGGTATTTAAAAGATTTATATAATACTTATAATGATTGGTCTTTGGTTTTAGCAAGATATAATGGAGGTGCTTTTGTTAAAAGATACAAAAAACAGGCTGAAGGAGATTTGAGTTATCCTGATTTTTTATCACATAGAGAAACAAGAATTAATAATCTAAGAAATCAATTAAAGCAAAATAAACCAGCTACTTATAAAGTTAGAGAGGGAAATAATTTATGGATGATTGCGATGAAATATAAAGTGAGTCCAATTGATATTAAAAAAGCAAATAATTTAAAAAATGATAATATCGTTCCAAATCAAATATTAAAAATTCCAGTTTTAAATCAAAAACACGCTGAGCATGTTTTTGGTGTTGAAATGAGTGACTCAATTGAAAATTTGAGATACCCTGAAAAATTTTATGGATTTATTTTGGCTTCAGAGGAGTTAGAGGAAGATTCAAAGTCTAAAATAGTAACAAAAGCAAGCAATAATAAGAAAGATGTGTAGAAATATATTAGAGTAAATTTATGCTTCAGGGATTATATCAAAAATACCAGATTTTGCACTTCCTGTGATTGTGAATGCGTATACATTTTGTGCTATATTTTGAGTGATTATTTTTTTTGCGGTTTCATTAAGTGTTGCTCCAGAACCTGTTACATCATCAATAAGTAAAATATTTTTATATTTTTTAGTATTTTCTACTGAAATTGTTTCTTTTGCATTTAATATTCTGTCTTCAATTTTTTTTAAACTTTTTTGTTGTACAGGAACAAGATTTTTTATTTTTGATATATTTATTCTATCACAGGGAATAATTAATTTATTTGCAGTAAATGTCATAATTTGAGTTTTGCGAATTACGGTTGGTGGAATAAAACCAACACAATCAATATTATATTTGGTAAAAATATTGTTAATACTTTTTTGTATTTTATCAACAATGCTTATCATTAAAAATTTATTTGTATGACCAGATTTTGCGATACGAATCATTTGACTTAGTTTTGTTTTTCCAAAAATTGGGAGAGCGTCAAAATCTTGATGAAATAATTTTTTTATATATACATTCTCATGAAAAATATTTTTTAACTTATCTGTTGCATCAATCATTAAAATACCATTTCTTTGATCGTAATATTTTTTTCGTATATCAAGATATTCTTGTGCTAAACTTTCAATATTCTTTCTTTTAGATTTATTTTCTGCCCAATAAACAAATCCTTTTATACCTTCTAATAATTGTCCATCAGGCGTAGTATAAAGATAATATTTTTCAATAATTTCAGTTTGTTCTTTGGAAAAATTATAATTGTGTTTTTGGCTGTTAATTGTATATATAATTTTTTGTGGTGGAGTACCAAATTTATTTATTATACCATCATCAATAAATTGTTTTATGTATTTTTTAGCAGAATTTGTACTTACATTCCATGCGCGAGCAAAATTATCTATATTTAATCTATCAATGTGATTAAAAATAAAAGTAATTGCAACAATATGCCTCGTGAGCTTGTATTTTACATTTTTTCCCTTGTTACTTGTTTTTTTTAAAATATTAGCATTAACGAGTTTGCGTAATATTTTACCAATACTTTCACGAGAAAGTTTACTTTTATTTTCTATATCAGAAATAGCAAAAATGCCTGTTGTTATTAGGCTATTAGCAATAATCTGATATTGAGTATCTTTATTATCCATATTACTCATTATATTATAGATAAAATTATTTGTCAATAGCTATTTTGTATTTAATATTAGCAATAATCCATAGTACGTATTATACTATGGATAAAAAACTTATTAAACATTGATTTTTTTGCTTATATTAATATAAATCCATAGTACATATTTAACTATAGATTATTAATTAAATATTGAGGGTTTACAATAAAGTTGAAAGTTATTATAATTGTATTATAAAGAATTAATTTTAGAATTTATGAAATATAAATTACTTATTGTAGTTTTAATTTATTTTCTATTTTTTGTTAGGATAGAAAATACAGTTGCTGGGATTGTTGAATATGGCCCTTGCGATGAAATAGGAAATGTGTTTAGTGATGATGGATTATCTTTTTATTATAAAATTAATAATAAAAGTTTTCTTCACAAGAATGGAAAGGAAGATGAAATTAATAATGACGAGTTTGTGACTGCAAATAATTCAATTAAAGAAATTTTTAACTTAACAATAGAAGAGGATGGAAATTATATTTTAATTGATAATCATAAACACGGTCCGTATAAGAAAGTTTTATTTTATGATTATCATCTTGACTCATGGGCTTTTATTTATCAAGATTTTAGAGATAATTATTTTATAAAAACAAAAGAAGTTGAATTTGAAAAGTTTAAACCCACCAAAATTGAATTCTTAGAGTATTTAGACGGATGGAATATTAAATATAGAAAAAAAGATGAGTGGTATTTGCTGAATATAAATTTTGAAATTGAAATAGAAGAAGATGATAACAATGAATATGCTGATGATAAACCAAATTATCAAATTAACAATTTGAATTTATATAATAAGTTAAAAGGAAATATTTTAATAAAACCAGAAGATAAAGGAAAGGCTTACTATATTAATTCTAGATTAAAAAAAATTCATTATCTTGGAAGACCATGTGATGCTTTTGAGGTTATGAGAAGTGAGGGTGTTGGTATTACGAATAGCGATTTAAGTAAAATTAAAATAGGTTTTCTTTCAACTGAAAATCAAAATGATTTAGATGGAGATGGTTTAAGTGATGCACTAGAAATATCAATTGGTACTGATATTACTAATTCCGATTCGGACAATGATGGATTCAATGACAAGGAAGAGATTCTTAATAATTTTTCTCCAATTTATAAAAATGAAAGATTGAAATTAGATAGTAATTTTGCTAATAAATTAAAAGGAAGAATATTGTTACAAGTTGAATTAAATGGAGAAGCTTGGTATATTAATCCAGATGATGAAAAAAGGTATTTTCTTGGGAGACCATCAGATTGTTTTGAAATAATGAAAAAAATAGGTCTTGGAATATCTAACAATGATTTTGGAAGATTGGCGGTTGAGGAAAAAGATGAAACATTAATTGTAGCAAAGAAAATAATAAAGTTTAATTTAGAAGATTTTTTAGAAAATAATAAAGTAGTATTTGTTAAACCAGAAATAGAGAAACCTACAGTTAGCGGTGTTATAGATCTGTATGAAAAATATGAATACAGATTGTTAGAAGATCCTTTTTTTGAAATTGAAGATTATTGTGTTAGTGATAGAGAGTTAGAATTGGCTAAATTAGTTAATAATTACAGAGAAAGCAGAGGACTAAGAAGGGTACCAGTTTCTAAGTCTCTTTCTTATGTGGCAAAATTGCATACAGTTGATCAGGAAAATTATTTTACTCAAACATATGGGCATTTTAAATACGGTTGTTCTGGGCATAGTTGGACAAAACATGGAGCATGGTCAGGATGTTGTGTTGTTCTTAGTAGTGCAAGTTCATTTCGTTGTGCATCCGAGAAAGCTTATAAATTAACAGATTATCCTGGAGAGGGTTATGAAAATTCGTATTGGTCAAGTGGTGATTGGGACTATAATGATTCACCAAAAGAATTATTAAGAGGTTGGAAAAATTCGCATGGACATAATATATTAATGATTGAAGCTGAAGGATGGAGTGGGTATAATTTTCAATCTATGGGAGTAGCAATTACAGGTAATTATGCAAATTTATGGTTTGGACAAGAACCTGATCCAAATAGAGAACCAATAAGTTGTTCAAAGGATAATTATACAGTATGTGATTCAATAAAGAATAAAAGTATCAATGATGATTGTAGCGTGGAGAAAATTTTAAGAAAAAAGTAGATTTATTAATTGAAGGGATTTTATTTAGAATGATAAGTTAGCTTCCTTTACATAACAGCATGACACAATATTTGCTTTTATTATAAATAAATGAAAATAGTTTTACAAAAATTTATAGCAAATAGTGGGTATTGTTCTCGACGAAAAGCTGAAGAGTTAATTAAAGACGGAAAAGTTTTTGTTAATAATAAAAAACCAAAATTAGGAGATCGTGTTTCTTCGACAGGCTCAGAACAAGTGACGGTTGATGGTAGAAAAATAGAGACTCAAGAAGAAAAGATTTATATTATGCTGAATAAGCCAATTGGATATGTTTGTACCACTAGAAAATTTAAAGGAGAAGAGAATATTTTTGATTTAATATCAATAAAAATGCAATCAATTATGTCTTTGCATATTGTTGGGCGATTAGATAAGAATAGTCATGGTTTGGTACTATTAACAAATGATGGTGAATTAACACAAAAATTAACTCATCCAAAATATGAGCATGAAAAAGAGTATGAAATACTAGTAAAAAGTAAAAAGTCAAAAGTTGAAAGTTTTGAAATAATTAAATTGTTTGAAGAAGGAGTTGATATTGGTGATGATGATGGAATTGTTAAAGTTAAAGATATTAAATATTTAGATGATAATAAATTTAGTATTATCTTGACCGAAGGAAAGAAAAGACAGATCAGAAGAATGTTTAAAGTTGTTGATTGTGATGTGATTAATTTAACAAGAACAAGAATTGGTAAATTAAAGCTCGGAGATTTAAAAAAAGGAGAATGGCGAAGTATTAATAAAAAGGATATAATATGAATAATTCAAAAAGTTATTAACCAACTGAACAATTCCAATCCATTCTTTACCAAAAATTTAGGCT
>JAGLJW010000029.1 GCA_023142215.1 Candidatus Parcubacteria bacterium | reverse complement strand
AAATATTGGAATGATTTAAAGAAAAAGCTTACCAGCGAAGGTTATTTTGAAGTGTCCGAGAAAATCGGACGGTTGAAATTGGTAGCTTCTGATGGAAAAACAAGAGAAACTGATTGTGCTAATACGGAAACAGTTTTTCGTATTATTCAATCAATTCCATCGCCAAAAGCAGAACCATTTAAAAAGTGGTTAGCACAAGTTGGTTATGAAAGAATAAAAGAAATAGAAGATCCTGAGTTGGCGACTAAAAGAACTAGAGCACTATATAAGGCAAAAGGTTATTCTAATGCTTGGATTGAAAAGAGAATGAGAGGTATTGAAGTTCGTGAAACTTTAACGAATGAGTGGAAAAATAGAGATGTCAAAGAAGGAAAAGAATATGCAATTTTGACAGCTGAAATTTCAAAAGCGACATTTGGTATGACACCAAGTGAGTATCAGAAATTTAAAGGATTGAAAAGAGAAAATTTGCGAGATCATATGAATGATTTGGAATTGATTTTTACAATGCTTGGTGAAGCATCTACAACGGAGATTGCTAAAAATAAAAACACAAAAGGATTTACTGAAAATAAACAAGCATCAAAAGAAGGGGGAGATGTCGCTGGTAAGGCACGTAAAGATTTAGAAAAAAGAAGTAATACAAAAATTTCAACTAAAGAAAATTATTTTTTAAAACCAGAAAATATCAAGATGGTTAAAAATAAAAAATCAATTAAAGAATAAAATTAATAAAATATAATTGTATTAATTTTTTGTTGTTAATTGTCCGCAGGCTGCTTTTATTTCTCCTCCGAAATAATGTCGTTCAGTGAATTGGACTTTGTTTTTTCTAAGAATGTTTTTAAACTTTTCTATACTTTTTGGCTTTGAAGCTTTGTAAATTTTTCCATTAATTTCATTGTAAGGAATTAAATTTACAAGATATAATGGATTGTTTAATATTTTTACTAATTGTTTAGCGTGAATTTCTTGGTCGTTAATTTTGTCAATTAATAAATATTCAAACATAACTTTTCTTCCTGTTTGATTGATATAATCATCTAGTGATTTAAAAAGTTTTTGAAGAGGATATTTTTTATTAATCGGCATTAAAGTTTCGCGTAAATTATTGTTTGGTGCATGAAGTGAAATAGCTAAGTTTATTTGAAGTTTTTCGTTTTTTAAATCTTTTATTCCAGAAGGGATACCAGCTGTAGAGATGGAAATTTTTCTGGCACCAATATTAAAATATTCAGGATTGTTTAAAATTTTGATAGCTTCTATTACATTCTTGTAGTTTAAAAAAGGTTCCCCCATCCCCATAAAAACAATATTTGTAATTTTGCTTGGTTTTTCTAGTCTGGCAAAAACTAAAATTTGTTCAACAATTTCATCTACTGTTAAATTTCTTTTATAACCCATATCTCCAGTTGCGCAAAATTTACATGCCAAAGGGCAACCGACTTGAGAAGAAACACAAACCGTATTTCTATTGTCTTTATGTTTTAATAAAACAGTTTCAATTTGAAGTCCGTCATTTAATTCAATTAAAGCTTTTTTTGTTTTGTTTTTTGGTGTATTGAAAAGTTGATATTTAATTTCCAAGGAATGATTTTCTTTTAATAGTTCAATTAATTTTTTTGGTATATTAGAAGTCTCATTCCAAGAATTTATGAAATTATAAAAAATAGCTTTTTTGATTTGTTTTATTCTAAAAGCTGGTTCGTTTTTTAGTGTTTGATTGATATTAAGTAAATTCATAAATTGTAACAAAAAAGTCGGTTTTACGCCGACCGTTTTGAATTGTTATCTTAAAATTATTTTTTCACTGTTTTCTTTTTTGCTGTTGTTTTCTTCTTTGGAGTAGCTTTTTTAGTTGCAGACTTTACATCTTTTGTTTCAAGACTGGCGTTATATTTTAAATGTAATCTAGATTTTTTTCTGTTAACAGTTTGTTTATTGATAACTTTCTTTTGGGATGCTTTATCAAGTTTTTTACACGTTTTTATAAGTAATTCCTTTGAATCATCAGTTTTTGCCTCAATTGCTTTTCTGGTTTTTTTAATTAAAGTTTTAACATCATCTTTAATTGCTTTATTGTAAAGCGTTCTTTTTTTTGTTTGCCGCAAATCTTTAATAGCGGCTTTTAAATTTGCCATAATGTAAAATATTTTATGTTCCGGATTTTTTTTATTAAGTTATTTAACGAGAGCATTATTATACTAACATAAAATTAATATTTATGCAAGACTTGTATAAATTTCCCACTGAAGCATGTTGTATGATTAACGAAAATAGCAATATTAGCTATTCTCTCGTTGCAGAACTTGTATTCACTCAGACAGGCTTCACTTCGACAATAGCTAATATTACTATTTTCTTTATTAAAGTATTGATGATCAGCGAGTGGCTACTTGTATAAAATTGACTTTTTATGTAAAAATAGTAGAATAATATACATAAGATTTAAAATTAATCAGAAAAATAGATGAAACTTATAATCGTTGAGTCGCCTACTAAGGCACGAACAATCAAAAAATTTTTAGGATCTAGCTATAAAGTTGAGTCTTCTTTTGGTCATATTCGTGATCTTGAAAAGAAGAAAATGGGAATTGATCTTGAAAATAATTATAAACCAACTTATATAATTCCGCTTAAGGCAAAAAAGCAAGTGGCTAAACTTCGTGATTTAGCTAAAAAAGCTGATGAAATTATATTGGCTCCCGATGAAGATCGTGAAGGAGAAGCTATTGCTTGGCATTTGGCCGAAGCTTTAAAGTTGGATATTAAAAAAACACAAAGAATTGTTTTTCACGAAATTACTAAATCAGCAATTCTGGCTGCACTTGAAAATCCTAAAAAAATTGATATGGATTTAGTTGATGCTCAACAAGCTAGACGTATTCTGGATAGGCTTGTTGGTTTTGAATTGTCTCCTTTTTTATGGAAAAAAATTACATTTGGTTTGTCAGCAGGAAGAGTGCAAAGTGTAGCGGTGCGACTTATTATTGAAAGAGAAAGGGAAATTAAAGCTTTTAATTCAGAGGAATATTGGAGTTTGACTGCTTCATTTCAAGAAGCTAAAAAGCAAGAAATGATTTTTGATGCGAAGTTAAGTAAAATTAATAAAAAGAGTATTCCCAAATTAGGAATTTCCAAGAAAGCACAAATAGATAAAATTTTAAAGGAACTCAAGAGTGCTAAATATAATGTTTTAGATATTGTTAAAAAAACAACAAAGAAAAAACCACCAACTCCTTTTACTACTTCTACTTTACAACAGACCGCGAATAGATTTTTAGGTTTTTCTGCTAAAAAAACAATGATGGTAGCACAACAACTTTATGAAGGTTTAAATTTAGGTGGAGATAGTGGAGGTTTAATTACTTATATGAGAACTGATTCGTTTAACTTGTCATCAAAGTTTTTATTTGATGCAAGTAAATATCTTAAAGCAGAATTAGGAAATGAATATGCAATTTCTAAACCAAGAGTTTTTAAAACCAAATCAAAAGGGGCACAAGAAGCTCATGAAGCTATTCGTCCAACAGAAGCTAGCCGTACACCAGATTCTATAAGAGATAAAATCAACAATGATCAATATAGATTGTATAATTTAATTTGGCAAAGAAGTATAGCAACACAAATGCCAGAAGCGATTGTTGATGCAATAACAATTGATATTGAGGCAGTTAAAACTAAATATCAATTTAGAGCAACTGGTCAAACTATTAAATTTCAAGGTTATTTAAAAATTTATCCAGAAAAAAGTAAAGAAATTGTTCTGCCAAGCGTAAACATAAATGATGAACTTAAACTTGAAAAATTAAATCCAGAACAACATTTTACTCAACCGCCAGCTAGATATTCAGATGCTACATTAGTTAAAGTACTAGAAGAGCATGGAATTGGTCGGCCTTCAACTTATGCTCCAACCATTGCAACGATTGAGGCTAGAAATTATGTTTTTAGAAATGAAAGCAAGAGGCTAGAGCCAACTGAGATTGCTTTTACGGTTGTAGATCTTTTGATTAATCACTTTAAAAATATTGTTGATTATAAATTCACAGCTGATTTAGAAAATAAGCTTGATGAAATTGCGGAGGGAAAAAACAAATGGCAAGAAACAATTAATAATTTTTATAAACCATTTCATTCTAATTTAGAGAATAAATATAATGAAGTGAATAAAAAAGACATTATGCCAGAAGAAAAAACAAATGAGATTTGTGACAAATGCAAATCTCCCATGATTATTAAAACAGGTCGTTATGGAAAATTTATGGCCTGCTCAAATTATCCAGAATGTAGAAATGTAAAAAACTTAAAACAAGACGGAACTCCAGACAAAGAAGGTGATGATCAGCTCAAGGCTTTACAGGAAAAATACAAAGATGAAAAATGTGACAAATGCGGAGCTCAAATGACTGTAAAGAATGGACGCTTTGGACCATTTTTAGCTTGCTCTGGTTATCCAGCCTGTAAAAACATTAAAGGACTTGAGGAAAATAAAAATGGAACTGGTATAAAATGTCCAAAATGTGGAAAAGGAGAAATTGTTCAGAAAAAAAGTGCTAGAGGAGTTTTTTATGCATGTGATGCTTACCCTGATTGTAAAAATGCATATTGGAGTAAACCAACAGGAGAAAAATGTCCAGACTGCGGAGCTCTTTTAGTTGAGGTTAAAGACGGTGCAAAATGTTCAGAAAAAGGATGCAGATACAAAAAATAAATTTCGTAGATGCGCCCCGTTGGGGCGTATCATTAATCTAATTATTGATTATATATTTAAAATTTAAAAAGTGTTGTAAGAAACAACACTTTTTTATTTTTTTTAAAATATTTTAGCTAATTAAGAAAAAGACTAACAAGAAAAAGTAGCAATACAAGAGGCCATACGTATGCAGATAATATCCACAGTAGTTCATTAGATTCTTTAATTCTATTATTTTTTTCTAATTTCTTTGCAATGTACAAATTATATCCCAAAGTGATTAGTAAAGTACCGGCCAATAAATATAGAACAGTTCTAATTATTAACATTGTCATTAAAATAACCTCCTTTTTGGTTTGGTAAAACTCAAAAAATTAATCATTAATTTGTTTTACAGTTAACCAGAAATAATCACGGTTTGAATATTTACTTCGCTTATTTCTGTTTTTTGTTTTTGTAGCAACTTTCAATTGTTCTGCTAAGCCTAATAAAAATTCAATTTTTCCGGTTTGAAAATAAATATAAAATGAATTATTTTCTGTGCTAAAATAGCTAAGTGTAAAATCAAAATCAAGAGAATGGGTACCATTTAAAAACAATTGATATTTTCCTTTAATTTCAAGTTGCACATAATCAATAGAATCAACATGGATAATTATAGTTTGCTTGTCTTGATTTATAATAAAAAGATCATTTTCGTTCATATTCTTTTCAAATTGCATAATAAATCTCCCAAAGAAAAATTTGATTTCTGAAAATAGTTATTATTTTCAACGATTGTAACTTATCATACTTTAAAAAAATAATCAAGGCACTCCAAAATATAAGCTCTATAGCTAATAATCAAACATCATTAGGATTAATAATGCGACTAAAATTCCTAATTTATAGACTCATCTTGATTTTATCGTTTGCATATTGATGAACCATGGAAGATAATAGTGTTTGATATGGAACGCCTTTTTCAAGTGCTCTTGCTTTTAATTTCATTAAATCTTTTTCTGGAATTCTTATATTTATATTTTTTGTTTTATTCAAACTTGTTTCGGTATATTTTTGGAATCGTTTTTTTTCTAGTTCTATTTTTTTGACACTTTTAAAATTACCTTTTTCAAGGTCTTCTAAGATTTGTTTTTCTTCTTCGCTTAATTTAATATATTTCATATTTTTAATAAATATTTTTTAGTTGCCTTTCTTGATGGGATTATAGTTTTTAAAAAAATCTTATTTTTATCTTCAACAAAAGGAACTAAATAAGCATAATGATTAATTTTAATAATAAAAATTTTCTGATTGGGATATTTTTTAATATTTTCATGCTCTATAATATCTAGAATTTTATTAGTATTAATTGCAATTAATATCTCTTCAAAGCAAATATCTCGTTCAATTTTTAATTTTTCATTTTTTTCTTTTGACCAATCATAATATTTCATAATATAATTGTATGACAAAAGATATTCTTTGTCAATATATCAAATAATACCTAAAGTTACAATAATCCCAGTACAAACCAAAACCAAAATACTCCAAAATGTAAACTCCATAGCCAATGGTCAAACATCATCAAAACTAACAATGCAACTAGAATTCCTAATTTATAGACACTTAAAGAGTTTTTCTTTTTTCTTTTCTTAATAATATGAGAAAAAATAACTTGTAGAATTCCGATAAAAAAGATTAAACCAATTAAACCAATTTCTGCCCAGATTAACATGAAAACATTATGAACTGGTTGATATTGCCAGACTTCTTTTTTATTATCAATTTCTTCCGAAATATAATTTGAATAATTTCCAATTCCAACTCCAAATAACCAATTATTTTTTATAACTGTTTTTGCTTCAGCAAAATGATTCATTCTCTCATCAGTAGATTTAATTTCAATTCTTTCTGCTTGAGAAAATCTAGTAATAACTAAGTCTTGATAAGGAATAAATAAACTGTAAAAAATAATGCCTACAATTAAAATATTTTGAAGGATAATTTTTTGTATTTTTAAATCACGACGAATAATTGAAAGAAAAAGAATTGTTAATAATCCTGAAGCAAAAGCAATCCATGAGGCGCGGGAAAATGTGAAAAACAATGCGGTAACACATAACACATAACACGTAACACGTAACATATAACATATAATATATGATGTTGTTTTTTGATTGTTTTCTGGTAGTAGTTTTTTGAATAGGGTTGCAAGTTGGTTGGTTTTGGGTTTATTTCTTTGAAGTAAATGTAGAAATATTATTAATAATCCTAAAGTTAGAAATCCTCCGAAGATGTTTGGGTGGTCAAAACTTCCGTAGGCTCTTAAAAATCTTTTTCCTTCTACTTCAACTACTGAAGCACCAGGATCTTCAGATGTGTGTGATGCCATTCCTGTATAAGTGCAAGCTGGACTTATGCCTGATTGAAATTGAAAAATTCCAAGTATGCTTTGAACAGTCATGCTTATTATTAGAATGATTAATAATTTTTTTCTAACGTATTCAAAATTTGAAAGTATCCAAAACAAACTTAAAGCTAATAAAAATCTGGCATAAATAAATAAAGAAAAAATAAAATTGCTGGATAATAATAGTGATATAAATACCATCATTTCAATTCCACCAATTAATAACCACAGTAAATTTGATTTTGTTTTTTTGATTTTTTTGTCTAAAAAAAATCTGGAATATATTATCATTCCAGTTAATAAAATAAGTAACACATCAACTACGTATAAACTTATTGTTTCATATTCAAAATAACCACCATTAAGCTGGGCTGGTTTAATAATCCATCTAGTCTGAAATGGTAAAATCAAAACTAATAAATATAATAAATATTCTGAAAACTTATTATATTTTTGAAATATTTTTTTCATAGACATCCCTAAACTCCCCCCTCTTGTCATTAGGTATTAATTTTAAGATTTTATCATTTATGATTACGCTTTTATCTTTATTCATTTTCCTTTTCAGCTTATCAGGTAAAATTTTTAATTGATATTTTTTTACTGTTTTTTCAAGACTACCGATTATTATATCAATCATTTTAGAACAAATTTCTGAAAAAGGTTTTCCAATATTGCGATGATTAGAAATTTTTGTTTTTTGCCAATTTGGGAGTTTTTTAATTAGCCAACTATTTTCTTTGATTAACTTATCATAATAGCAATTTATGTCAAAAATCGGTGTCAAATTGGCTAACCAATAAGTAAAATATATATCATTTTCAATTCTTAGATTTTCCATATCTAAATTATCCTCACTAATAAAAAAACTTAAACATATCTTGTTTTTTGTATTATTAATTTTTGGTCTTACCCCTAAAAATTTTATAATTAAAACAGTGAAAAAACGAGTGATCCAAATTCTATTTTTTTGAGTTATAATAAATAAATCAATATCGCTTTCGTCTCGTAAATTGTTTGAACCAATTAAATTTCCAATAGCAATCATTCGAATCCATGGAATTATTTTAAATATTCTCGTAATTAAGATAGCACGTTTGAATTTTTTATCTGTAATATTATGACGCTTTTTTCTAGTTTTTACTATTCGTTGTCTTTCTCTCAAAAAATAAAAACCATCTTTAAATTTTATTTTGTTATTCTTGCCATTGTCATTGCGAGCGAAGCGCGGCAATCTTATTAATTTAATATCATCGTCTATTTCAGAATAACAAATTTTTTCCAATTCTTCTTCAACTTCAAAATAGCCACATTTAATTGGTAGATATCTCCAAATTTCAAAAGTAGTCAATGGATATTTAAACATATCAAAAAAAGCAATAGTATGAATTATTGCCTCCTTTATATTTTTATTTTGATTCAAACATTTTTCCATGATATAATACTTACATATTTATGAAATTATAGCATATTATGAATTATATCATAATTTCGTATTTATTATAAAAATAAGTTAATAAAATTATCAAAATAATTTATGAAATATTCAAATAGTATAGTATACATATTTCTTTTCTGTTTATTTTTTCCAACATTACATGTTTGTGCTGCGCCGCTTCCTAGTCTTATGGTAAGTGATAGTTTAAAAGAATGTCGTACCCTTAGGGGATGTAGCAAAATATTTCCTTCTGGCGATTGGAGAGACCATGATTTAAATAGATTACCAAATTATAAATCAGAGCTGGAGCGCAAATTAGGTTATAAAATTGAATGTGAACGAATTGGTTATACTTATAGCTCCAAAAGATTTATAACGAGGGACCAAATAGTTTCGAATTTTGTTTTTGCTTTTACGCTCATATTATTACTTTCAGTGTTTGTTTATTTTTTAAAAAATAAAAATAAAAAGAAAAAAAGTTTAATTATGGCTGTGGTTATTATTATTTTGTATTTAGCATTCTATGGAATATTTAATTTTAGATTTTGCTGATACTGTTTCAGATTGTATAAGAAAAAAGTTTTATTAATTAACATACCTAATCTTATGAAATCAAAAATTTATTTATTTGTCATGCTAATAGTGGTTGTGGCATTGTCTGGATGTGGCAAGCAACCAGAAAGTAAACCGCATATTATTCAGAATACAGAAAGTAATATTTCTGGAAATTATCTAGGGAGTGATTATAAGGGAAATTATGTTTGGGGTGGAACTATGAATTTAGCATGGACTGAATTGGGTGAAAATATTTTGCATGAAGAATTGCAATTGAAGACTGATGATAAAATTGCTTTGGAAATGGTTGAAAAATTAAACAATGCACCATTTTCAAACAATGATTTAGATGAAGAAAGCTATTATATTAAATCAGGATATGGACAAAAAACAGTTGATGAAATTAATCGTGAATCAAAAAAGAAGTTTCCGTCAAAAAGTTTTAGTGATTTGGAAATGGATTTAGATTTAACTGATATTATTTCTTATGCATATTTTTTGAAAGAAGTTGAATACAAAACAATGTTTAAAGAGCACGATGTTTTGTTTGATGGAAAAGAAGTAAAAGGTTTTATTGCAGATAATAAAGAGCAAAGAAAAAATATAAAAATTATTAAGTACGAAGATGATGACAAGTTTATTATAAAATTAAAACTTAAAGATGAACAAGACGAGTTAATTTTAGCAAAAGGATATGACATGAAAAATCCTCAACAAATTGTAGATGAAATGAATAAAAATAATAAAAAACATCTTTTAAATATTCAAGACTCTGATCGTTTTAAAGCTCCAAAATTACACCTAGATTATAACAGAGATTATATTGAGTTAATTGGAAAATACTTAGCAAACAAAGATTTTGAAGATTATTTTATCGCTCAAATGTTTGAAAATATTAAATTTGATATGGATGAAAAAGGAGCAAGGGTAGAGAACGAAGCAGTAATTGTTTTACTGAAAGAGGCCATAATGCCAAAAAAACCAAAAAACTTTATTTTGGATAAACCGTATTGGGTAATAATGAAAAGAGCTGATTCTAAAAATCCATATTTTATTTTAGGAGTAAATAATACGGAATTAATGGAAAAGAATTAGAGTATTCATTGATTAGGTTGGTGGATAGTTTAATAGAAGAAAATAGTTTATTTTTTGAGCAATTAATTTTATGTCTATAATAAAAAAATTTATTTTTTTAATAATTATTTTATTTGTTGCTCCGCTCTGTGTGTATGCAGACATGGGACCAAGAACATTTAATAAAGGTGGGGCGATTTATAGTATTGAAAATACTGAAGTTGAAATGATTTATGAAAAGGTGATCTTTTCAAATTTGAAAATGAGCCAATTGTATAATCGTATTGAGTTAAATGATCTTGTCGAATCAAATGATCCTATTGTTGATGTTGATGCTGAATTTATTATGCAGAACATGGGAAGTAGTACTGAAGAAATGCAAGTTTTTTTTCCATTTTATTTTAACGAAAGGGATGAATCATTTGATTTTGTTGAAGAAGTATTTGATATTGAAGTTTTTGTTAATGGTGAAATTGTGGGTTATACTGAAAATGCTGAAAGAAAAGAGGTACTGTTTGATGTTGTTTTTGAACCAAAAACTAAGAAAACTGTAATAATTAAATACAAGAATTTTCTTTCCCCTGTGTCTTGGGGTGCATATTACAAGATTGGTTATATATTGCATACTGGTGCGTTGTGGAAAAATTCAATAGGTGAAGGAGAAATTGTGTTTGAATTTCCTTATTCAATTGAGGATCAGGCAAATTTTTTTTACGAGAAAGAGAAGATTAATGATTTGCCCAACAAGGATTGTTCTTATGGAAAATATTGTTATGTAAACAATAAAGTGATTTATAAATTTAAAGAACTTGAACCGACGAAAGATGATGATATTCTGTATTCAATTTTTCGGCCTAGTTCTTGGCAAAAGTTTTTAGAATTACAGGATGAAATAGCTAAAATTCCAAGTTATGAGGCTCACATAGAGATGGCTGAGTTGTATAACTATCCTTTTAAAGATTTTGAAACTGAATATTTTGAAGAAATTGACAAAGCATTAAACATAAAATATCCTCAAAAAGATTTAGATTATTGCGAAGAAGCTGGAAAATATTATTCAAAAAACTGGTTATTTTTTCCTGATGGGAAATACTACAATTTTTATTGTGACCTTAATAAAGTTATTGCAATTAGAGACGATTTGTACGACATGGACGATAGAGTAGGTACTTCAACAAGAAATAAGTTAATAGATAAAATAAATTTTGGTTTATTTAGACAGACTATGTCAGAGTATGATTATTACCTGTACAAACAAAAACAAAATGAAAAAGTGGACAAGCCTAATTTCCAAAGTATAATGGGAGATAGGTTTTTGATGAATGATAATTTTGAGAGGCTTATTGTTTTTTTGCATGAAGAAAAAATTAATGATTGGGAGGATGAGGCGAGGAATTATTTTTTTGATTATAAAAATGGCGATTATAGTTTTCTGAACGAACCTCAAGAAGAATTGCCAGATTTTGATAATATTACTCCAGAAATAAAAAAAGAAAGCACTGTGAATAATGTTCCTCTTGAAAAAAATGTAGTAAATATTTCTTACAAAAGATATTTGTTCATCATCCCACTTGCAACATATTTTAATAGTTTCTGTTTTGTTTGTTGTTTATTATATTGTTAAAAACAAAAAACAATAGAGTATTTTACATTTGCAAGCAAAAAAATTTTACAAAATAAATTAATAAAAATTATTTATTAAACTTTTGGTTTATCTAAAACCATTGGTTCAACTTCACTTTTTCCTTCTGTAATTCTTGCAACATCTTTATTAATTTTTTTTAAATTCTTTAAATTTATAAGTTCATGTTATAATAAAGCTGTTGAATGTTTTAATATTAAGGTTGTTAAATTATTTCAATGCTGATTGATATAAGTTCGTATAATAACCAGTTATGTGAAATTCAAGTCCAAGTTTTCAACTAGCAAAATATTTATAATCTAATTATTGATAAGTGATATATGAAAAAATATATTTCAATTGGTATAATTGTTATCATAATTCTTGTCTCGGCTTATTTTATTTTTCAACAAGAAGAAATAGATAACAATAATACTGCTGATAACAGAATTTGTATAACTGAATCAGGAAAAGCATATTATCCGCCTAATGAAAAGTGCTGTGGTGAATTAAAATCCATTTTTGGTCCTGATGTTTCAGCTATTGAATGCAAGCTAATAAAAAAGCAAGGTACTGGGGCTCCAATTTGTGCTCCTTGTGGAAATAATGTTTGTGAGACACAATACGGAGAAAATAAGTGTAGCTGTCCAGAAGACTGTAAATAATTGGCTCGGGCTTATTCATTATCGTCTGTATCCTGTTGTACTCTCATTTTGCTTCACTTCAGTTGGGTTGCTTAACAAGAGATATATGGTTTGGGGTTTGGCTTGCCTCTCATTCAAACTTTTTTTCCATTTCATTCCAGAAAAACTTTGTATATATTAAGGGTTATATAAAATAATAATAAATAATCCAATATTATGCAAAACAAAAACATTTTTTACATCTTTGGAAATTTACAAGCAATTACTTTAGGACTTATTATATTTTTCATTTTAGGAACAACCGACATTGGAAAAGATACAGCGATTACCTTAAGTATTTTATTTCCATTGTTTACAGTGATGATTGAATATCTTATATATTCCAAAAAATAAATTTAATATCTTAAGATAGTTTTTTAATTATTCAACTTTTGGTTTGTCTAAAATCATTGGTTCAACTTCACTTTTTCCTTCTGTAATTTTTGCAACATCTTTATCAATTTTTTTGAATTCTTTGTAAGCGCTATTATAATGATTAACAGTAGTGCTCATGCTGTTGCCAATTTTTTTCATAAAATCTTCATAACGTAAAAGATGATTGCTTAGTTTTTCTACTTCATGTCTAATATTTTTAGCGTTATCTTCAATCTGTAAGGCTCTAAGACCCTGAAGAACTGTTTGTAGATATGCTAAAAAACTTGTTGGTGATACGATGATGACTTTTCTGTCTTTAAAAGCATAATCAATTAAATCGCGCATGTTTACTTTTGCTGTTCCTACTTTATTTACCAAAAGATCGTAATAAATTGATTCGGACGGAATAAACATGAAAGCAAAATCCATTGTGTTTTCATTGGGGCGAACATATTTTGAAGTTTCGTCAATTCTTGTTTTTAAATCTTGTTTAAAAGATCTTTCTATCTTTTCTCGTTCTACTTTATCATTACATTCAAGCAGTCTTTCATAATTTTCTAAACTAAACTTAGAATCAATTGGAATTATTTTTTCTTTTACGAATACAACCGCATCTACAATATCACCATTTTTAAAACTATATTGCATTTGATAAGAGTTTGGCGGTAAAACATTTTTCAAAGTTTCTTCTAAAAAATATTCACCAAGCACACCTCTTTGTTTTGGGTTTTTTAAAATATCTTGTAAGTTTTTAAGTTGACCAGAAAAATTCATGACTTGTTTATTTGTTTCATCAAGCTTTACTAATTTTTCCGTAACTTCTTGTACAATCTTTTGACTTTGAGCATGAACCGAAGCCATTGCTTTTTGTGTTTGATCTGTAACATTTTGCATCATATTAACAGTTTTTCCAACTTGGTCTTGATTTGATTTGTGAGCTTCGGATAATTTAGAATCCATTAACTTTTGTAAATCTTTGTTTGCGGTGCCGAGTTGTAAATTTTGCTCTTTAACATGAGCTAGACTTTCTAGTATGGAAATAATTTTATCATCGTTTTTATCATCATTTTTTTTAAGTAATAAAAAAATAATGATTCCGATTCCGATGACGAGCAATAGTAGTAAAAAAATTAATATTGTATTTGGCATAATTTTTTATATATTAGACTTTGTTTGATTATTCTTATTTGAAATAATTCCTATGCTTATTAGAAATATTACCATTAAAATGCTAGCTATTTGAGGCCATCTTAAACTAAATAATTCTGGAGTATTGTCTATTCTTATAAACTCTAAAGAAAATCTTAAAATTGAATACAGAAATCCGTAGATTAAAACAATAAATAGCGGTTTTATTTTTTTAATCTTTTTGATTATTAAGAAATGGAGAAAGATTAAAATAATAAAAATTGTAAAATTTCCAAAAGATTCATATAAAAAAGTTGGATGAAAATACTCAAAATTTTCAAAACCCGAAACACGATTTTCAGAGCTAATAGGAATTCCCCAAGGTTTATTTGTTGGAAGTCCAAATAATTCTTGATTGAAATAATTTCCCCATCTACCAATAGCTTGTGCAAGCATTAAAGCTGGAGCGTAAATTGATAGCAATGTCCAAAGATTTATATTATTTTTTCTAGTAAAATGCCAAGTAATTAATATTCCTGCAATAATAGCGCCATGAATTGCAAGACCACCATTCCAGATTTTAAAAATATCAATTGGATGAGCAATATAATAAGGGAGTTCAAGAAAAACATGATAAATTCTAGCTCCAATAATTCCACCAAACAAAAGATTAAAAGCAGAATCTACAATAATATTTTTGCTAATATTATAATAGCTAGCCAATTTAATACTCAAAAAAATACCGAGCAACATTCCACATACCATTAATAAACCGTATTTATGGATTGTAAGTGGTCCAATTTGAAAAAATATAGCATTTGGAATGTTTGTATGTAAAAAATTTATCATATGTTAATTGTGTAATATTTTTGACTTTGAGTCAATAACATATATTAGTCCATCTCACATTGGAAACCATATCATTATTTATTAAATAATCCACAGGAGTCATTAAATTTAAGCTCCAGTGAAATTTTTTTGTGTTATACCACATAATCCATTCTAGCATCTTTTCATTAAATTCATCTACATTGTCTAACCACATTTCATTTTGATCTATAAATTCTTCTTGAATGGTTCTATTGAATTTTTCAATATATCCTTGTTTATATGGTTGTCCTTTGTAATTCCAATAATGAACTATTTTTCTTTTATTATTAATTCTAGCTTGATTTCCTGGATTTAAACTACTTATTTTGTATACATTATCTTTATATATCTCTTCCATCATAGATACGGAGTTGATTATTTAGCTCCATAGGCATCAATTATTGCTAGTGATATATTTTTAAAATAAAAAAAACTGCCAATTTAATATCAGCAGTTTTTTATTTATCTTATTTTTTCACGAAAGGTTTATTGTTGTTAAACCTAGGTTTTTTATTATTGAAGTTTCCGCTTCTTTCTTTGTTGAATCCTCCTCCGAATCCACCGTTTGCCTGTTCTCCTTTTTTATCTTTCCAGAGATGTTCATTTTCTGGTAATCCTTTTAGACTTAAATTTACTCTTCCTTGATCATCAATTTCTTTTATACGAACCATTACTTCTGCTCCAATGTCAAAAAAATCAGATGGTTTTCCAATTCTGTATGGAGCTAGCTCGCTGACATGTGCCATTCCATCTCGTCCAGGTAAAAGCTCTATAAAAGCTCCGAAGTCTAACATTCTGACTACCTTTCCTTTATAAATTTCTCCAGCTTCAAATTTCTTTGTTAAATCTTTAATCCATTTAATTGCTTTTTCACAGTTTTCTGCGTTAGCACTTGTTACCATTACAAGTCCATCATCTTCAATGTCAATTTCAACTTCGCACTCAGCAATAATTTCGTTAATAATTTTTCCGCCTGCTCCGATAACATCTCTAATTTTATCTGGATCAATATTAATGCTTGTTACTCTTGGAGCATAAGGTGAAAGATCTGGGCGAGGAGCATCAATAGTTTTATTCATTACATCTAATATTTTATTTAAAGCCATTCCTCCTTGTTTTAAAGCTTCTTTCACTATGTCGTTTTTTATTCCGTTTGTTTTTGTGTCTAATTGAATTGCGGTGATGCCTTCGCTGGTTCCTGTTATTTTAAAATCCATACCGCCTTGTCCATCTTCCAAATCTTGAATATCTGTAATCACTTGATACTCACTCATGTCATCATTTGAGGCAAGTCCAATTGCGATACCTGCTACAGCTCTTTTGATTGGAACACCAGCATCCATTAAAGCCAAAGATGATGCAACTGTTGAACCCATTGAGCTAGAACCATTTGATCCTAATGTTTCACTTACAACTCTAATTGTGTAAGGAAAATCTTCTTTAGATGGCATAACAGGCTCAAGTGCTTTTTCAGCAAGTGCGCCATGTCCAATTTCTCGTCTGCCTGGTCCTCTCATTGGTCTTGTTTCTCCAACTGAAAATGCAGGGAAATTGTAATGATGCATAAATCTTTTCAAGCTTGTTCCTTTTAGGTTTTCAATTTTTTGTTCAAGTCCAGGAGCACCAAGAGTTACAATTGACATGATTTGAGTTTCGCCTCTTGAGAATAATCCTGCGCCATGGTTTCTTGGTAAAATTTCAACATCAGCTGTTAATTGTCTGATTTCTTCAATTTTTCTACCATCAACCCTCTTTTTATTTTTAGTTAATTGTTCAGTAATTTCAGTATCAACTTCAACTTCAACAGTGTTATTGATAGCAAATTTTCTATCATCTTTACCGATTCCTTGTTCGTATAAATAATCATCTAAACCTGTTTTTATTGCAGAAACTGCTAATTTTCTTTCGCCTTTTGTATAATATTCTTTATCAAATAAAATTTCTTTGATATTTTTTTCTAACCAAGTATTTGCATTTAAAATCAATTCTTTTTTATCTTCATTGTTTTTAATTTCTTCTTCTGTTTCAGGTCTAGTCTTTGATATAGGTTTTTGTTTAATTTCAACATTTGCAACAAGTTCTTCAATTAAAGAAATAGCACCTTGAAGTTCTTTTTGTCCAGAGATTAAAGCTTCATACATATCATCTTCTTTGATTTCTTTTGCACCTGCTTCAATCATAATAATTTTTTCTTTTGTTCCTGAAACAATCAAATCAAGATCACTTTCTTCTTTTTGCAAATGAGTTGGATTAAAAATAAATTCATTATTAATTCTAGCAACTCTTACTCCGCCTAAAGGTCCTTGCCATTTTGCTCCAGAAATTGATAAAGCTGCAGAGGCAGCAATTAAAGCTACAACGTCGTGATCATTTTCTCCATCAACCGAAAGTATTGTTAATACAACTTGAATATCTTTACGAGATTCTTGATTAAAAAGTGGTCGTAAGGCTCTATCAATCATTCTTCCTGATAAAATTGATTCATCAGAAGGTCGTCCTTCACGTTTAATCCATTGTGAACCTTTAATAATTCCAGCGGCATAAAGTCTTTCCTCAAAATCAACCATTAAAGGAAAAAAGGTAACGCCGTCACGTTCTCTTTGAGATTCTACTACCGTTGCCATAACCATGGTATTGCCATATTGGACTGTTACACAAGAGTCAGCTTGACGAGCTAATTTCCCTGTTTTAAAAGTAAGAGTGCGACCAAGCCATTCAGTACTAAATGTTTGTTCTTTGTTTGTCATGTGTTTATAAAAATGTCATCCTAGAATAAAAGCAAATACATAATTATAAAATTTCGTTGATTATATTTTAGAAATTTTATTGTATTTGTTCCAGAATGACAAGCATTATTACACTTGGTCGTTAGATTAAAGACTGGTGAAAAGTATTTCACAAAATCTCAATATCTAAAGACCAAGAATTAATTAAATTATTTGGCGACAGACCCTATTTAAGTAAAAATTTTTGGTTGTCTGATAAACTCAAAAAATCATCACAAGTATCAATTAATGCGCTTGATGTTGTTTGTCTAAATCCCACAATTTCTGTTAAACAGCCTTTACTGTTTTGTAAATATTCAACAAGCGGAATATAATCCCCGTCTCCTGTTACTAGAATTATTACATCAAGTTTATTTGCAAGTTTAATAGCATCTACAGCAATTCCAACATCCCAATCAGCCTTTTTAGCACCGCCAGCAAATATTTGTAAATCTTTTATTTTTACTTCAAAGCCTTGAGTTATTAAAGCTTCAAAAAATGGAGTTTCTTCTTCTGATTCTGTTTTGATGGCATAAGCAATTGCTCTAATTAGATGACGATCTCCAACGGCTTGTTTTAAAATCTCGCCAAAATTAACTTTTTTGTGATATAGATTTTTTGCAGAATGGTACATATTAGATACATCTACTAATACGCCAACTCTTTGATTTTTATATTTAGACATTTATTAATTTATTTTTCTTTATTAGCTTCTTCTTTTTCTTTAGCAAGTCTTTCAATTTCTTCCTCTTCTTTTCTTTTAATTTCTTCATCTTCAATCATTTTCTTTGCTATTTTTAGTTTTAATTTCTTTGCTATATCTTTAAATTGTTCCTCATTTTCTTTTTGAAGATATTTTAAAAGTTTTCTTCTTTCGCTAACTTTTTTTAATAAACCTCTTCGTGATGAATGATCATGTTTATGATCCTTTAAATGAGATGCCAAATCATCAATTTCTGCTGAAAGAATAGCGATTTGTACAGGTGTAGAACCAGTATCATTAGCATGTGTTTTAAATTTCGCAATAATTTTCTTCTTTTTGTCTTTTGCTAACATCTTGTTTTTTGCCTAACCGAGAAAAGGTATATGCCTTAACCAAGATAGGTAATCATTATAATTAATTAAAAAAATTTGTTTAAAAATTATTATCTCTAAACTTATTTTAGGGTAACATAAAATAAAATAAAAAGCAAGCTTTTATTATCAAAAGCTTAATTTTTACAGCTTAATTTTATTTTTTATTGTTTCTTTCTGCTCTGTTAATAAATACATAAATGTTTTTTGCTAAAATCAAGCAAATTTTATTATCTTGACAACTCATTTCATTTTTGATACAATATTGTCATATATATGAAACGTACAGCAAAAGCCAATTTAATAGAAGAACTAAAACTCTTGCCTTATTTTAACAAGAATAGAATTTTACAGTTAGGCAAAAAGAAAGAAAGTTATAATCTTAAAGACAGTACAATTGATACTTATATTAGTCGTTTTTTAAAAGAGAAAGAAATTGTTACCCTTAAAAGAGGGGTTTATGTAACTACTGATTTTTATAATAAGAATAAAGGTAATACCTCGTATTTATTTTATTTAGCCAACATTCTTCGCAAACCATCATATGTAAGTTCTTGGACGGCTCTTCAGTATTATGGTTTTGCGACTGAAGCAATTTATATCATTACATCTGTTACACCGAAAATTACCAGAAATTATAAAACAAGAGTTGGTACATTTTCTTATCAGTCTATAAAAAAAGACTTATTTTCTGATTTTATTTTAACAAAAGATAAATTTGAATTTTTTATAGCAACACCATCAAAGGCTCTTTTTGACTTACTTTATTTTAAAACACGACAGTTTAGAGGTTTAAGATTTAGAGATATTGATTTTTTAATAAAGGAATTGCGAATTGATATTGATGAAATGGATAAAATAGAACGAGAAAAATTTTATTTAATGATAAAAAACTATATACAATATGAATAATCAGATGATTATAATTCTTCAAAAAGAACTAGAAGAGGTTTTTACAACTTATGGCGAGATTTGTCCTGACATCAAAAGAAATGTGATTAGAGAGGCTCTGCAATATTTTGTACTCAATTTTATTTGTCACCATCCAATATACAATAATTGGATTATGTATGGTGGTTCAGTACTTCGTATTTGTCATGACCTTGACCGCATGTCAGTTGATTTAGATTTTGAAGTAGACTGTGAAGTTACAAGCAATCTTCTTGATGAATTAAAAGAAAATATAATAAAACATTTTAAGGATACTTATAATATTGATTCTGATTTACTAACTATTGGAACTACAAATAACCGAGGACTCACATTAAAATTTCATATTGGAGATGAGTTAAATCTGGGCTTTCATTCTAATCAGGTTCATATAAAAATTGACCTTAATTATTTTGTTACACATCCCAAAATAGTAACTGAAAGCTGGCCACAGAATAAATATCAACTCTCTTTTATTATTAAGACTTACAATATGTCTGCACTTATGGCTAGTAAAATTGCTGCTGTGTTTTTACGTGGACAGCGTGGAGTTGGAAATGTGTTATATGAAGAAAAGGGACGTGATATTTATGATCTACTTTGGTATATGTCTAAAAAAATAGTTCCTGATTTAGATTATCTTGCAGCAAAAAATGTAAAATTTGCTGATCCAAAAGAGCTATTTGATAAAATTACAATTAAAATACTTAATAATGATAAGACTGACGCCAATCTTAAGCAGGATCTTACTCCGTTGTTTGTCAATCAAATATATATTCAAAATTGGCTTAGCAATTGGCGTGAAACCTATATGCGTTCTCTTGATCAATATGAAATTTATACTGTTATTAATCTTGAAGAAGTAGAGGTGCATCAAAATTTTGGTGATAATATATTGTCTTTTAGGTATTGGTACAAGACAGAAGAGGATGAACAGGTAGACATTACATATAGACTTAGCGATTATTGGATTCATTTTCGAGAAGGTGATTTATCAATTGAGCCTAGTGAAAAAATTAAAAAATTATATTCTGAATCTAATGTTCGTAATAAAAATAATAACTCTGCATTAAAGAATAAACGTATGCAGTATGCCGAGATTTTTTATCAAAAAACTGAAAATTACCTAAAAAAAACAAATCATATCATGCTTGGCGACTCTATTACAACAAAGCTTATTAGAATGACAGCTGATAATCTCAATCAAAAAGAGCAAATTTTACTTAATAAACCAGCTTTATTAAGCTGTGAATTGGATGATTTATTAAAGTAGAAAAATGAATTTTTCTACTTTAATAATGATTTTGTTTAAGTATTTTTTTTGTCCTTAAAATATGTTAAAATGAATTATAAGGAGGACTTATTTATCAGTATTCTTTTTTATGAAAAAAAAACTTAATATTGCTCTTATCCTATCCATTGTGGTGATAGAATTTTTTTATTTTACAGAGAGTCGTGCAGTTGAGCAGAAAGTAGTAATTAATGAAATTGCGTGGATGGGGACGGAGCTGTCGTCAAATGATGAATGGATTGAGCTTAAAAATTTAACTAATGAAAATATTGATTTAACAGGCTGGAGAATAGAAGCATACGACGGTTCTCCTAGTGTTAACTTAGAAGGAATAATTTCTGGAAATGGTTATTTTTTACTTGAACGAAGTAATGACGATAGTGTTACTGGTGTTGATGCGGATTTAATTTATATTGGAGCTCTTGGAAATTCTGGTGAAGTTTTAGACTTATTTGATTCTGATGATAATTTAATTTATACGCTTGATTCTTCAGAAGGTTGGCAAGCAGGATGTAATGAAGAAAAATATACTATGGAATTTTTTGAAGGTAGTTGGCAGAATAGTGTAGAAATAGGCGGAAGTCCCAGAAGTAAAAATGTTAAAAATGAAAGTGAATTTATTGATGAAGAAATTAGCAATGAGGCTGTGGCAAGCTCAAGTTCAGTGCAAGTCAATGAAGAAAGTGAAACAACAACTAGCTCTAATAGTAGTCCAACTAAATTAAGTGCCAATGGACGCACGGGGCTAATAATAATTTCTGAAATATTTCCAAATCCGATAGGTGCTGATAATAATGGTGAGTTTATTGAACTTCAAAATATCGGCAAAAGAAGTATTGACTTGTATCGTTGGAGAATTGGAAATAATTGTGGACAGGATTATATTTTTAAGGAAAAAACTATTATTGGTGCTGGTAAATTTTTTATTTTAAAAAGAAGTAGAATAAATTTAGCTTTAAATAATAAAGGAGATAGTATCAAACTTTATAAACCGCTTAAAGAAAAATTTTATAAAAAAATTGATTATAAGAATGCAGAAATTGGGGCGAGCTATTCTTTTGATAAAATTAGTGAAGAATGGATTTGGAGTGAAATAATTACACCAGGAGAAGAAAATGAAATTAAAATAATTGATTTGCCACCAATTGTTGATTTTGAATATCTAGAAATAATAAAAGTTGGAGAAAAAGTAATTTTTGATGGCTCAGATTCTATTGATCCAAATGGTAAGAGATTAAATTTTTTGTGGAATCTAGGAGACGGAGTTGAGATACCATTTTCCTATGTTGAACATGTTTATAATTTACCTGGAAAATATTTAGTGAAATTAATTGTTAGTGATGGAAATTTTGAAATTAAAAAAGAAGTTGAAATTAAGGTTGTTGATGATATTGATGATATTCAAATTTTGGAAGTTATTAATATTGGAAATGCTGAAGTGGTGATAAGCGAATTGTTGCCTAATCCAGAAGGTCTTGATTCAACAGGAGAATGGATTGAAGTTTATAATAGTGGTGAAGAAGTAGTTAATTTAAATAATTGGAAAATAGATGATGGCGAAGGAGGTAGTGCTCCTTATGAATTTATAAATGATGTTTATTTAGATCCAGGTGAATTTTACATTATTGATCGTAATGAAAGTGGCATAGCCTTAAATAATTCGGTTGATAGTGTGAGGCTTTTTAATGGTATGGAAAAAATTGTTGATGATGTTGAATATAAAGATGTTAAAGAAGGTTATTCATATTCTAAAATTGGTGATGCTTGGGAATGGAGCAATAAGCAAACACCAGGTAAAGAAAATATTGTTTTGGAAAAAGAACAAATTATTTTAAATAAACAGATAAAAGAAGTTATGCAGGATGAAATAGAAAAAAGTTTTGATGATGTTTATTATAAACCGATTAGTTTAATTGAATTAGATAAAATAGAATTAGGTACTAAAATTATAACGCATGGTTTTGTTACAGTCTTACCTGGAATTATTAGTAGTCAATATTTTTATGTTCAGAATGAAAAAGGGGCGCAGGTTTATAATTACAAAAAAGATTTTTTAAACGATATGGAATTAGGGGATGAAATTGAAATAATTGGTGAACTCGGTCGTGTAAATAATGAGTATAGAATAAAAATAAAAAGCAGTAACGATATTAAGTTGCTTAGCATGGGGAATAATTTTGTAGCAGATGAAGTATTAATTCAAAATATAAACAGAAATTATTTATCCAAACTTTTAAAAATTAGCGGTGAAGTTTTAGAAATAAAAAACTCTTCAATCTTTATTGATGATAATACGGGTGAGTTTGAGGTTTATATAAAACAGAACAGTGAAATAAATAAAAAGTATTTTAAAGAGGGCGATAGAATTAAAGTTATTGGAATTTTAACAAGTTCTGGCTCAAAGTTGAGACTATTGCCAAGAATGCAAGATGATATTGAAATTATTGAACAAAATATAGCAGAACCAAAGGGCGAAGTTTTAGGAGAGATCGTGAAAAACACTACCTGGAAATTGGAAGAAAGAAATAAAGATAAAGAATATTTACTTTCTGTGTTAGTTGGGTTTGTATTTGTTATTATTATTGGATTTTTTGGTTTTAAGTTTTATAAAAATAGAATGTGAACTTAAAATATGGAAAATTTAGTTATCCACATTGACCTTGCCTGTTTTCTAAGGTATAATATAGGTAAGATTATTGAAAAATGTCAATAATTTCAAATAAAAACAAAAAAGAAAAACAAATACAAAAAAGAAACAGATTATTGCAGGTAGTATTAGGTAAAATTTAGATAAAATGTATTTTGAACACTTTTTGTTTTTAACAGAATGTGTTTTTTTAATTTAATAGACCTGGTTATGTACTCAAGTCTAATATATTGCGTTTAAATTTGTTATTGATTAGCCCTTGAATATCCCCTTTGAGAATTAATCAGTGGTAATTTTACCAAGATTGGTGATTTATTGTCATCAGGTCGATAATTTTGTTGATAATTACTAGAGGCTTTATAAACCTCGTGCAAATTTGTAATTTATCAAAGCGCTTATACTTAATTATTTATAATTGAGTATTGATAGATTCAATTTATCAAAATAAAAAAAATAAATATGAAAAATAAAAAAATAATAAAAAAATTTATTGTTGCTATCATGATTTTTTCTATGGTAGCCATGTATGGATATATGCCACTTGCTCGTGCTGCGTCACTTACAAATGCTAGCGTTCTTATTACAGATTCTGATACAAGTGTTTCACTTGTATCACATACTGTTACATTTACGACTGGTCAGGATTTGACTGCAGGCTATATGATTGATCTTGATTTTCCAGCTGGTGTAAATTTGGTTACTGCTACATCTACTTGTCCTGCTAATTCAACAGGTGCTATTGCAGGTCAAGTTGTAACTTGTACAGTAGATGGGGGACAGACATTAGCAGCAGGTGCTTACACAATAACTGTTGCAAGCACTACAAATCCTGGTACTACTGGAAGTTACAGTATTGACATTATAACTGAAACTGATGCGTCAATTGAAGTTGAAAAATCTGAAGTAAGATTTTTTATCATTGATGATGTTACAATGCATGCTCATGTTGATTCAACATTAGAATTTGTTGTTTCTGGCGTAGCTTCTTCTACTGCTTTAAATGGTACCTTTCTTTGTAATGCTCTTACAACAGCAACTACAACGGATTTTGGAACATTAATTCCAGGAGTAGCAAAAACTATTTGTCAAACTTTACAGGTCACAACAAATGCTACAATAGGATTTAATGTGACAGTTGAGCAAGATAGTGAATTAGAAAACACCACCACTGATAATATTAATAGTTTTAATAATTCACCAGACGATACAGGTTCTACAACTGCTGAAGCTTGGGCATCTCCAACTGGAGTCTTGGATGCTGATCATACTTATGGTCATTTAGGTGTGACTTCAAATGATACTGATTTGGATTCAGGTACTGGATTTGAAGATTTGTATAATGTAGCGAATACTCCACACTATGTTGGTTTAAATGCTGCTGATGCTCAAGAAGTTATGCACCATAATGGTCCGGCTGATGGATCAACCCAAGACAAAGGTGAAGTTATGGTTGGCTATACAGCAGAAATTAATGCTTTGCAACAAGCCGGTGATTATACAAATACATTAACTTATATTGCAACTGCAACTTATTAGTTGGTATATTGTATATGACAATTAAATAGTATTGTTCACAATAATAGAAACGTTCCATTTGGGACGTTTCTTTTTTGTCTAAATTGATAAATTATTTATCCACAACTAGTTAATAGTTGAATTATTTTATTGTTAATTAGTACAGTAATTAATAAAAATGAAAATGAAATTTTATTTATTATTAGCCTTTAAATAATTTTATTAAAACACAACTTTTAAAAAACTTAAAATTATGTTATAATTTATTTAGGTTAATTTTTCTTTTTTTATCTTTTGAGTGAAAATTTATTTAAAGAATAGGTGATATCCTAAAGTTAATTTTGTACGTTAAAAAATATTTAAAAAGCGATAGCTTTTGATTAAAAATAAATTTATTTTACTTTAAATGTTCATAAAATTGAATTGAGTACTTAATTTTATAACAACAACATTAAAAGTTAAAATCCCTAATTATTAAGAATTTGATTAATTAAAAAAATTGTTTTTGATTACTTAAATTTAATTCTCATGCAAAAAACAAAAAAAAGCAGATTTGCTATTGTTGCTGTTTTAATATTTTCAATGGTTGCAATGTATGGCTATATGCCAGTAGCACGTGCTGCATCTTTAACATCGGTAAGTGATACAATTAGCGATTCTGATGTAAGTGTTTCAAATGTGACGCATACAGTTGCATTTACAACTGGTCAAGCTTTGACTCAGAATTATAGGATTGATGTTACTTTTCCTGATGAGGTAAATATGGCTGTTGCTACATCTACTTGTCCTGCTAGCTCAACAGCTAGTATTGCAGGTAAAGTTGTGACTTGTACAGTTGATTCAGGACAAACATTAGCAACAGGTGCTTACACAATAACTGTTGCGAGTACTACAAATCCGACTGCTGGAGGTTATACTGTTCAAATTGTTACCGAGACTGACGCTGCTGTGGAAGTTGAAAATGGTAGTGCACGATTTTATATTTTAGACGATGTTACTGTGACAGCTCATGTTGATGCTAGTTTGACATTTACTGTTGATGGTTTAGCTAGTACGACGGTTGTTAACGGAGTAATTTGTTCTGTTGATACAGCATCTACTTCAATGGATTTTGAGACATTGGATAACACGTCATCAACTACTGTTTGTCAACAATTAACGGTAGTAACAAATGCATCAGGTGGGTATTCAGTTACCGTTGCTCAAGATCATAATTTAGAGTCTGCCGTTAATGCTGATATTGATGAGTTTGCAAATGGTTCAGGTGGGTCAGTGGCAGCTGTTTGGTCTTCTCCTACTGCATCGCTTGGTTCAGAAAATACATATGGACATTTTGGTCTGACCTCAGAAGATGCTGTATTAGCAGCTGGCAATACCTTTGGAGATGCACTATATGTTGGTTTTGATGAATCAAATGCGGTGGAAGTTATGTATCATAATGGACCGGCTAATGGTGCTGGTGAGGGTGTTGGTTTAACGCAAGTGGCTTATACAGCAGAAGTTAGTTCATTACAGGAAGCGGGTGATTATACAAATGCACTTACTTATGTTGCAACAGCAATTTATTAGTTTTTTAAAAAAATCTCACTGTGTTACAGTGAGATTTTTTATTTTGCAAATATGCAAAAAAATGATATTATAGTTATAGAATATTATATCTTATTTATTACTTTATTACGAAACGATAAAAGTTATTAAAATTAATTTCAATAATTTAATACAAAAATGTTTTAGTTATTGTTTTTCCCTATGCAGATAAAAAAAATAAGCTATTTTTTTGCTACTTTTATAGTAGTATTTTCATTTATAATTTTAGGTAATTTTGTTAATGCCGAAGGTGTTGGTATTAAAATTACACCAACTAAAATTGATGAATTAGTTGAACCAGGACAAACTTTTACAAGCTATTTAAAAATTACCAATCAATCTGATGCTTCTAAAAAAATGTATCCTTTTCTTAGGGATTTTTCAGCAGATGGTGAGAGTGGCAGTGTTAAGTTTTATACACCAGGCGTAGAAAGCGGATCATTTTTAGCTTCTTGGATAAAAATAAATAATGATGGTTTTGATTTTGCACCGCGTGAAGAAAAATCCATTCCTTTTACGATTAAAGTTCCTAAAAATACAGGACCAGGTGGTTATTATGGGGCAATTCTTTTTGGTCCTAAGCCAAGTGAAATAAACATTAACAGTGAAGATAAGGGGGCAGGTATGTCTATTGTTAATCAAGTTTCTTGTTTAATTTTATTCCAGGTAAAAGGTGATGTTGATGAAAATGCTAGAGTTAAAGAATTTATAACTAACAAGGAAAGATACAATATTCCGTTTGAGGTTGAATTTTTAACTAAAATTGAAAATCTTGGAAATGTTCACATAAAGCCACAGGGGTCAATTGAAATTAAAAATTGGCTTGGTAAAGAAGTTGCGAGCATTGTCTTTAATGATGCTGGAGCCAACGTAATGCCAAAAACAAATCGTAAAATGGCACATATGTGGAAAGACGAAATGGGTTTTGGCAGATATAAAGCAACACTTGGTTTAACTTATGGAACTTCTCCGAGGGATGGTGGAAGAGGAATGCACACTCTTTATAGTGAAAAATATTTTTGGATTATTCCACTAAAGATTGTCAGTTATGTTCTGGGAACCTTTTTTGTTTTACTTGTATTATTTGTTTTATTTATAAAAATTTATAAAAATAAAGCAATTAAAAAAGCCATGAAAAGAGCGGGTGTTTCTTATGGTGGCAAGAAAGTTAAAAGTTCAGGAGCGGGCCAGTTTAGTTTGGCAATGTTTATGGTTTTTATTATTTTATTTTTTATTTTAATTGGTTTATATTTCTTATTATTTGCGTAAAATTTTTATTATTACGAAAAATAAATGTAATATTATTATATTTTAATTGTGATAATAACAGTATTTTTAGATGTTAAAGTTAATTCCAAAAATTGCTATAGTATTTTTCTTCTTCTTTTTTATATTTCCCGTTGTATGTTTGGCACGAACTGATGTTGAAATTACACCTCATGTAATTGATGAAAAATTAAAACCTCGCGATATCCGTAAATTTGATATTAAAATAAAAAATAATTCGGATCACAAAGCTAGCTTTTATGCTTTTGTGAATGATATTGATTCCAATCAGGGAAAACAGGAATTTTCTTCTTCAGATCTTGATCCTTCAATTTCTTTGGCAAAATGGATACAAATAAAACGGGGAGTTTTAGAAGCAATGCCTGGTGAAGAAATTTCAGTGCAATTAATTATTGACGTAAATGTTAATGCAAAACCGGGAAAAAAGTATGCGGTTATAACTTTTTCAGAAGGATCAAATAAATATGATGCGAAAAAATTAATTAAAAATTTAAATCAACCAAAAATTTTAATAAATGTTGATATTTCAGATATGATGGTTGAATCGGCGAAAATTAAGCGATTTGAAACTTCCAGAAATGCTTATATTAAGTTTCCTGTTTTATTTGAACTTGAAGTTGAAAATTTTGGTAACAAAGAAGTTAAACCATTTGGATCAATCTATATTTATAACAAAAGAGGTAAAGAAGTTGGTGAAATTAAAGTTGACAAAGGAACTTTTAAAATTGAACCAGAAAAAATGAATGAAATTGTTTTAGATTGGAGCGGAGAAAAAACTTTTGGAAAACATAAAGCAAAATTAAACTTAGAATATGGTGATAAGACAAAACGAGATTTACAAGATACTGTTTATTTTTGGTATTTTCCTAAATATTTAGTATTAATTTCAATTTCAATATTATTTATTTCCGTTGGTGTATTGTCTTGGATAATATTTAAAAAGACTCGCTATGAAGATATAGATTCAAAAGAATACGACAAAGAAGACAATAATCATATTTTAGATTTACGGGAATAAGCTTAAAGATGTAACGGGTCTGTCGCTAAACTACAGCATGACCTAAATTCC
>JAGLJW010000028.1 GCA_023142215.1 Candidatus Parcubacteria bacterium | reverse complement strand
AAACTGTAGTTTGGTGACAGACCCATAATAATATGTTAATAGATTTGCAATTACATTCAACATATTCTGACGGATACATGACTCCAGTTCAGCTTGTTGAATTTCTCAAAAATAGAGGAGTCCAAGTCGCTTCGCTTACTGATCATGATACAGTTAGTGGGCTGGAAGAGTTTAAAAAAGCTTGTAAAAAATTTAAAATTAAATTTTTACCAGGGCTTGAATTGTATGTTAAACTCAATGGTAAAAAATTTAATGTTTTATGGTACAATTTTGATTGTTCTTCTTCTGAACTTCATAAATTATTGCGTGATACTCAAATGAGAAGAAGAGGACGTGTTAGGGGGATATTGGAAAACTTAGTTAAAAAAGAAGGTTTTATATTAAATATTGATAGAATTATAGATAGTTATAACCATTATGTACCAATTAATCACGTGGTGGATGATTTAATTAAATTATCTTATAATAGAAAAAAAGTTGCTAAAATTTTAAATAACAGTGATTTCAGGGAGAGAGATGTAATTCGTGAGTTTTTTAAAAATGAAAAATATGGAGTGCTTTATGAATCATATATTAGCATTAAAAGAGTGATCAAAATTAGAAAAAAAATTGGTGGTCAATTAATTTTAAATCATCCAGGAAAATATGGAAAAGTGACAGAAGATTTTTTTATGCAGTTAAAAGATTTAGGTATTGACGGCGTGGAAGTTTTATCTCCACACCATTCAATTAATACTATTATGTATATTCAGTTTTTGGCTAGAAAAATTGGCTGGAGAATGACAGGTGGTTCTGATTATCATAAAAGTGAAGGACAACATGCCCTGTTGCAAAATTCATGGGATTATTTTAAAATTGATTCAAAGTTCTTGAAAGGTGTTAGTAAGATTATTAAATAGAATAGAAATTATAAAATTATTATCACTCTGAATAAAACATAGTAAACATATCACTTATCACTGTCATTCTGAGCTTGTCGAAGAATCCCGATGATTACGCAACACTATATCAACAACGAGATTCTTCGACAAGCTCAGAACGACAATAAGTAGTTACGTTATTTTTAGTTAATAAATATTTAATACAAAAATTGATATACTATAAGCATAGGAATTTAGGATAAATTAGTATTTAATATTAAATTTAAACATATGAATCATAAAATTATTTTCGAAGGTGCTGAACTTGCAGGAAAAAGTTGGTTAATGAGTCAAGTTTATGATTACCTTGAGCCAAAATACAATCAGGAGGGAATTTTACTTAATGGTTGCCATTGGTTTAATTGTGATGTGGGGATTTATGGAACTGAATATGGTAAGCCTGTTATAAAAAGTTATTTAGATATTTTTACCACATTACGAAGAAAAAATCTTTTAATTGAGAAGTTTTTTATTTCTGATATAGTTTATAATCGTTTGCATAGAAAAATTAATATTGATTATTTTAATACAGAGCAAAGACTTCAAGAGCTTGATTTTAGAATTATTCTTATTAAATTTCCAGAAGATGAAGAACTACTTAAAAAGAGAATTCAAGACAGGTTAAAACTTTATCCTCAATACGAAAGAATTTTGCATAATCCAAAATGGTATATAAATCAGCAACGAGAATATTTAAAAGAGTTAGAAAAAACAACAATTCCAAATTTAATTATTGAAACCAATCAATTACCTGATTATAGTTTGGTTAATAAAATTTTGAGATGGATTGGTGAAAAATAAATTTATGAATGAAAATATAATTGATCAATGTTATAAAAAATCAATTGAACTTTTAAAAAAGAATTCAACTGAATATGGAATTTTAGCTTGTAGTCCGTCAAAAGTTGCAGAAAAAAAAAATTATTTAAGTGTATTTGGACGAGATGCTTCTATTTGTTCTCTGGGAATAGTGAGTTTAGGTAATAAAGAATTAATTAAATCTACTAAGGCTGGGCTTGAAATCTTAGTAAAATACCAAGGAATAAATGGGCAAATACCAACTTATGTAAAACCAATAAAAAAACAATCTAGTTTTTGGTATTTAACTAGTCTTGATTCAACACTATGGTGGTTAATAGCAGTAAAAAATTTTGATGATAAAGTAAAATCAAATTTTAAATTCTCTAAAAAATATAAAAAGGAAATTAAAAAAGCAATTTTCTTTTTACAAGCTCATGAAAATCCACCATTCTGTTTGATTGAACATAATGAAGCTGCTGATTGGGCAGATATTATGCCACGATCAGCTTATGTGCTTAATGCTAATGCACTTTGGTTTAAAGTGAAAGAATTGTATAAACTTGACGGTGCAGAAAAAACAAAAGAAAATTTTAATTATTTATTTGATCAAACTATAAAAGTTTCGAGTAAGATAAAAAAAGAAAATTCCAGATTAGCACGAGTGATTAGTCATGTAAATAGAAAGAAGAATTTTAATTATTATTTGAGTTTTGTGAATTATGCTCAATATCCAGAAAATGAGGATATTGATATTTTTGGAAATTTGTTGGCTGTAATTTTTAATCTTGGATCTAAAGTAAATCAAAAAAAATTCTTGCAATATGCCATTGAAAATAAAATTGATGAACAATTATCAGTAAAAGTTAGCTTAAAACCAATTACAAAAAAATCTGTTTTTTGGCGTGAATATATGAAACGACATAATCAAAATCTTCCAAACAAATATCACAACGGTGGTATTTGGCCTTTTGTCGGTGGTTTTTGGGTAATAGCTTTACATAAAGCTGGGATGAAAACTGAAGCAAAAAATGCTTTGGAAAAATTAGCTCAAACCAATGAAAAAGGAAATTGGGCTTTCAATGAATGGTTTCATGGAAAAAATAAACGAGCCATGGGAAAACGAGGACAATCATGGAATGCGGGGATGTATATTTATGCATATGATATTATAAATAATAAAGTAAGTAAAATATGATTAAAAAATTTAAAGTTTTAATGGTTTCTGCAGAAGTTGCACCATTTGCTAAAGCGGGAGGTTTGGCTGATGTTGTTGGTAGTTTACCGCCAGCATTAAAAAAATTTGGTGTTGATGTAAGAATTGTAATGCCTAAATACGAAACAATTGATGAAAAAAAGTTTAAATTGAAAAAAGTTTATGAGAATGTTGAAATTCCAAGTAACGGGAAATTTGTTAGAATAAATATTTGGAAGACTAAATTACCTAGAAGTACAGTAACGGTTTATTTAATTGAGAATAAAAAATATTTAGGAGGAAAGTGTATTTATAAAAATGGAGATAATGTACCAAGATTTTTATTTTTTTCTCAAGCTGCAATGTATTCTTTGCCCGTAATTGGTTTCAAACCTGATGTTGTTCATGCTCATGATTATCATACAGGCATAATTCCAAATATAATTTCATCTAGCGATTTTGAATATTTCAAAGATATTAAAGCATTTTATACAATTCATAATTTAAACTATCAAGGAAAAACAGGATTTAGTAGTTTAAAGATTGCTAATTTAACAAAAAAAGATTTGAATTTGATTGGAAAAAAACGTGGGAAGCAAGTTAATTTGATGTCCGAGGGTATAATTGGAGCAAATCAAGTAAGCACAGTAAGTCCTACATATGCGAGGGAAATTATGACCAAGGAATATGGCGCAGGGCTTGAGACTTTACTTAGAAAAAACAAAGAAAAACTTTCTGGTGTATTAAACGGAATTGATGTTAATAAATTTCATCCAATGAAAGATAAATTCATTAAGAAAAAATTTAGTACAACTTCTTTAAAAAATAAAATTGCCAATAAATTATTACTTCAAAAAGAACTTGGTTTACCACAAGATAAAAATATTGCAGTAGTTGGTTTGGTTACGCGTTTAGCATTACAAAAAGGTTTAGAACTTATTACTGAAGATTTAATGAGCTTGAATTGTCAATATGTATTTTTAGGAACAGGACAAAAAAAATATGAAAAATATTTAACAGAGCTAGCAAAAAAATATCCAAAAAAAATGAGTGCCAAAATTATGTTTGATTTGGGAATTGCTAGAAGAATTTATGCTTCATCCGACATATTTATTATTCCATCACGATATGAACCATGTGGTTTAACACAAATGATTGCCATGCGATATGGAACTGTGCCAGTAGTGCGTGCAACGGGCGGTTTAGTTGATACTGTTGATGCAAAAGTTGGATTTTCTTTTAAACCAATGTCAAAAGTTGCCTTAAAAAGAACATTAAAACAAGCTCTTAATATATATTACAACAAACCAAAACAATGGGAGTCTTTAATGAAAAACGGAATGACAAAAGATTTTTCATGGGATAAATCTGCTAAGGATTATTTAAAGATGTATAAATCAATGAAAAGTTAAAAAATTGAATAGTTTAAAAAAAGATGAATTTGTGTTAAAATAAAAATATAATTAGTTATATTTTAAAGTTATTATGCTTATGTCTCAAAAAATTCATATACCGCTTAGTGTACCTAAGACAAAAGAAAAAGAATATATTGATAATTACAATTTAATCACTCATGGCACAGGTAATTTAATGATGTTTGCAGGTGATCAGAAAGTGGAACACTTGAATGATGATTTTGTAGGTAAAAATATTCCAAAAGAAGTAGCAGATCCTGAACATTATTTTAAAATTGCCGAAAAAGCTAAGATTGGAGTGTTTGCTACTCAAATGGGTCTTTTAAGTTTTTATGGTCGTGATTATCCAAAAATTCCGTATTTGATAAAAATGAATTCCAAAACTAATCTTTTAACTAAACAATATAAAGATCCTTTTTCTGATATTTGGATTCATTTAGACGAGATTCTTGAATTTAAAAAACAGTCAAAATTAAATATTGTCGGTGTAGGATATACAATTTATTTAGGTAGCTGGTATGAATCAAATATGTTTAATCAGGCAGCTCATCTTATTTATCAAGCACATAAAAATGGCTTGATTGTTGTATTGTGGATGTATCCTAGAGGTGTGGCTGTAAAGAATGAAAAAGATATTCATTTGATTGCGGGTGGTGCTGGGGTAGCCGCTTGTTTAGGTGCAGATTTTGTAAAAGTTAATTATCCTTATAGTAAATGTGACAAATATACTGCAGAAAAATTTAAAGAAGTTGTGAATGCTGCTGGGCGAAGTAAAGTAATTTGTGTTGGTGGTAGCAAAATGAAGCCAAAGAAATTTTTAAAAAATATTTATAATCAAAAACATACCACAGGCACTTATGGAAATGCAATTGGTAGAAATATATATCAGAATAATCTTGATGACGCAGTCAATATGGCTAATGCGGTATCAGCGATTACTTTAGAAAATAAAAGCGCAGAAGAAGCGTACAATAAATACTTAAAAAATGAAAAAAAAAGTTGCTAAAAGAATACCAGTTGTTCTAGTGATTTTGGATGGCTGGGGAGAATGGGGTAATACTGTGGGTAATGCTGTTGCTCATGCTAATACACCAACAATAGATAGATTAAATAAAAATTATCCTAAATTATTATTAAATGCTTCTGGTCCAGCTGTTGGTCTTCCTTGGGGTGTTTATGGAAATTCAGAAGTTGGACATCAGACGATTGGTTCTGGGCAAATAATTTTTCAGTATTTGCCTGTTATTAATTCTTCTATTCAAGACCATGAATTTGAAGAAAAAGAATTATTAATTGAAACTTTTAATTATTTAAAAAACAATAAAAGAGCTTTGCACTTATGGGGACTATGTAGTGACGGTGGTGTGCATGCCCATATTGATCATTTATTTGCAATTTTAGATATAGCTAAAAAAAGGGGACTTGTTGATGTTTTTATTCATGTTGTTACTGATGGTCGTGATACGAGACCCAAAGATGCTGTAAAGTTTGTTGAACAACTCCAAAGAAAAATAAAAGAAATTAAAATAGGAAAAATTGCTACTGTTAGCGGTAGATATTTTTCTATGGACAGAAATAATAATTGGGACAGAATTGAAAAGGCCTATAAGGCTATGATTAAATGTGAAGGAAGGAAAGCACAAGATCCACTACATGCGATTAATATGCAATACAAAAAAGGTAAAGGTGATGAATATTTGGAGCCTACTGTTATTGTTGATGAAAATAATATGCCTGTTGGAAAAATAAATAATAATGATACTATTTTTTGTTTTAATTATAGAAGAGACAGATCAAGACAGATGACTAGGGTTTTTACTGAAACAGGTTTTAATAGATTCAATTTAATTGATGAAGTTAATATAAATTATGTTTGCATGACAGAATACGAAGAGGGTCTTAGTGAGAATATTTTATTTGGACCACAAAAAATTACAACCAGGATTGGTGAAATATTATCGCAGAATAATTATAAACAATTAAGGATTGCAGAAACCGAGAAATTTGCACATGTAACTTATTTCTTCAATGGTGGCAAGAGCCAGCCATTTTTAGATGAAGATAGAATTTTTATCCCATCAAAAAATTGTGAATCGTATGCAGAGATTCCAGAAATGAGTGCTTTTGAAATTACAGAGAAATTAATTAAGGTAGTCAAAAAAGGTAAGCATGATTTTATTTTGGTAAATTATGCTAATTCGGACATGGTGGGACATACGGGTATCTTGAGTGCAGGAATTAAAGCTTGTGAGGTTGTTGATAAATGTTTAGAGCAATTAATTGAAGTTGTGTTGAAAAAAGATGGTTGTTTAATTATTACGGCAGATCATGGAAATATTGAAGAAATGATAAAAATGGAAACAGGAGAAGTGGATACCGAACATTCAATTAATCCAGTTCCTTGTTGGTTTGTTGCACAAGATGCAAAACAAAACCCTTTATCATCAAAAGCATTATCATCTGATTATGTTATCGCAGATATTGCTCCAACGATTTTAGAGTTATTTAATATAAAATCACCCAAGGAAATGAATGGCGAAAGTTTTTTGGATTTTTTGTACGGAAGAAAATAAAATTATTCAATCTCCACATGAATTGCCTCAGTGGGGCATTCATCTGCTGCTTGTTTGGCGGAATCGGATATTTTATTTTTTTTTAATTGAGATTTCCCCTGTGCTGATAATTCGAAATTTGTTGGACAAATTTCAGTGCAACGACCACAACCAACACACATATCTTGATTAATATTTATTTTCATAAAATTTTTTATTGAATACTATCATTATATCATTTTTTATATTATTAGTATAACTTTTTGTGTGATAGTTTATTAAATTATTAAAGTAAAAAAAACATAATATGTCATTTAAAGTTTTATCTGCTGCAGTAATTGGACTTGGAGCGGAAATTGTTGAGGTGGAAGCTGATACTGGAGCTGGAGAAATGGGTAAGTTTAGTATTGTTGGTTTACCTGATATAGCTATTTCAGAGTCAAAAGAACGTGTTCGTTTGGCTGTAAAAAATTCAAAAATTGATTTTCCAAAACAAAAAGTAACTGTAAACTTAGCGCCAGCCGATCTTAAAAAACATGGACCAAGTTATGATTTACCAATTGCGGTTAGTGTTCTTGGGGCAGGAAAAAAGATTGTTATGCCGATTGATACTTCTAAAATGTTATTTGTTGGAGAATTAGCCTTATCTGGAGAACTTAGACCTGTTCATGGAATTTTACCAATTGCCATAAAAGCTAAGCAATTTGGGATTAAAACAATATATTTACCAGAAGATAATGCCTATGAAGCAAAGTTAGTTAATAATTTAGAAGTAATTCCTGTTAAATCACTTAGATCATTAATTGATCATTTTTCAAAAGATAATATAATAGAACCGACTCCAGATGTTAAACATAATTTTTCAAACATAAAAATATTGTCTGATATGTCGCACATTAAAGGGCAGGAACATGTAAAGCGAGCAATGGAAATTTCAGCTGCTGGTGCTCATAATATGCTCATGGGAGGACCTCCAGGGTCTGGTAAGACTTTAATAGCACGAACAATGCCGTCTATTTTGCCGAATCTAACGCTAGAAGAGGCACTTGAGGTAACAAAAATATACTCTGTGGCTGGTGAATTAGCATCTTCTGAAGCTTTAGTAACCTCTAGACCTTTTAGATCGCCACATCATACTGCTTCAGGAGTGGCTTTGGTTGGAGGTGGTACAAATCCTCGTCCAGGTGAGATTTCTATGGCACACAGAGGGGTTTTGTTTTTGGATGAATTCCCAGAATTTCCTAGAGCAGTTCTTGAAAATTTACGTCAACCGCTTGAAGATGGTGTAATTTACATTAGTCGGGCTGCTGGAACATTAAAATTTCCAGCAAAATTTATCTTAATTTCCGCTATGAATCCATGTCCTTGTGGTTTTTATGGAGATAAAGACAGGGAATGTACATGTACGCCAATACAAATTGCGAACTATAAAAAGAAAATTTCAGGTCCAATTATTGATAGAATTGATTTACATATTGACGTACCAAGAGTGAATTTTGATAAATTATCAGCTAGGGCTAGTGGTGAAACGTCATCAGAAATCAAAAAAAGAGCAGAAAAAGCTCGTAAAATACAAAAAGAGAGGTTTGAAAATGAACCATTCATTACAAATTCTGAAATGAGCTCAGAGGCAGTAAAGAAATATTGCTTAGTTGATGAACAATCAACGAGTTTATTACGAAATGCGGTAGATCAAATGCATTTATCAACCCGTGCTTATTTTAGAGTTTTAAAATTAGCTCGTACAATTGCAGATTTGGCTGAAATTGAAAATATTAAATCAAGTCATGTTGCCGAAGCTTTACAATATAGACCCAAAGGAGAAAATTAAAATTTTTAGTTTGAATTTTGTGTAATTATTCATGAAGTATTGTAGTAATTTCCCACTGACTATATGCTGTCATTGCGAGAAGGAGCTAGAGCGACGACGTGGCAATCTTATGAATCAAGCAACAATGCGTAATTAATGAGATTGCCACGCATTCGCTCGCAATGACAGTATATAGTTAGTGAGCAGTTACATTTTGAGCTTATCGAAGAATCTTGCTGTTAATGCAAATGTGCGTAACTATCGGGATCTTTCGACAAGCTCAGGATGACATCGTGTGGTTGGTGAGTTATGATTTTGGTAATTAAAAAGGGACCCAGGCGGGCCCCTTTTTTATAATTTTATAGGCCAAACTTTAAATCCTGCGTCCCATTCCTAAATGGGCAGATTCTAAAGCCTAAGCTATAAAACTGTTTCCTTTCAGGACTAGGCACTTTTCCAACTTTAAATGCAAATTTCTACCAATCAAGTGGGTCGCCACAATGCTTTCTTCTGAGAAGAAATATCATTCCAGAAATCCTTTTTTTTATTTTTATTTTTATTGAGTTTTTAAAAAACTCGTTGCCATGTTGGAACTGGCAAAAAAATGATTAGTAAAAATAGATTTATTTTAATAAATAAATTTTATAAATTGTTAATGTCCACCTCTCTAACTGACTACATTATTTTCTCTGTTTTTCTTTCTCATATATATAATATACCATGAGAATTAATTGAAGTCAATGGTGCAGGTGTGGAGAAAGAAAATTGCTAATATTAAATTGAAAGTAGAAAATATTTTCTCATCTGTATAAAAAATGTATACACCTTTTGTCCACGCTAGCGTGGACTTATCTTTTTGCTTTTGTCAAATTTGTTATTTTTTAGTTTCTTCTGGAACTCTTCCAAAGTCATCATTGAATCTCATAATATCATCCTCCTCCAAGTAATTACCTGTTTGGACTTCAATCAATTCAATATTAATTTTTCCAGGATTTTCAAGTCTGTGAAGTGTGAAAGCTGGAATGAATGTACTTTCATTTTCATTCAGGTGAATGATTTTTTCGCCATTAGTAACTTTTGCCATTCCCTTTACAACTATCCAATGTTCAGCTCTATGGTAATGAGATTGAAGGCTGAGTTTTGCATTTGGGTAAACAACAATTTTTTTAACTTTATAGGTTGGTGTGTCAATTAAAATTTCATAACTCCCCCAAGGCCTGTAAGCAATCTGACTATCATTGAGTTCTTTAGCATTTCTTGTTTTGAGCAAATTTACCAATTCTTTTACATTCTCACCTTTTCCTTGTTTTTGTACTAATATACTGTCATTTGTTTCTATGATGTTAATATCTTGAATTCCAAGAGCTGCCACCATTTTATTTGATGCAGAATTGATAAAAACGTTGCTAGAATTTAACTTAATATGTTTTTCGTTTAAATCTTCTTTTTTAATTTCAGCTAGGCTATCAAATGAGCCGATATCGCTCCAATCAAAATCACCTTCAAAAACAACAATATTGTCAGATTTTTCAGAAATCGCAAAATCAATTGAAATATCTGGCATTTTATTGAAGTTTTCTAAGAAAATACTGTAATCTTGTACTAAAAGGCTATAAATTTCCTTGGCGTGATTTTTTAACTCTCTTACGAAAGTGCGAGCACTAAAGATATACATTCCAGAATTCCAGACATATTGACCAGAATTAAGGTATTGTTTGGCTGTTTCTTCGTTTGGTTTTTCAATAAATTGTTCAACTTTATAAAAATCTTGAATTTTTTCACCTTTTTTTATGTAACCAAAGCCAGTTTCTGGCTTTGAAGGGGTTATTCCAATTGTTCCAATATGATCTCCTATTTTGTTTAAAGCATTTTTCAAAACACTTAAAAATTCCTTTTTATTACCAATATAATGATCACTTGGCAAAACAGCAATTGGTGCATTTGGATTAATTTTAACTTTTTCAAGAAGATGTTTAACTGCTAAAGCTAAAGCAGGAGCAGTATTTAAACTTTCTGGTTCCACTAATATTTGGTTTTTATTGAAATTTTTATCAATATTTTTAATTTGGTTAAAAACATTGTAGATATTTGCTTTATTTGTGATAAAAAAAATGTTTTCTATAGGCATGATGCTCTTCATGCGTAAATACGTTTCTTGTATTAAAGAATTATCACTATAAAGATTTAAAAATTGTTTTGGAAAATTTTTCCGACTTAATGGCCAAAGTCTAGTTCCTGACCCGCCACATAATATTACACTATACATAGTTTATATTATTAAAAATTAATTTGTAAATTTTATTATTTCGTAACTTTAGTCTATTTTAATAAATTTATAAATTTAAGTCAAATGATTTGTAAAGGGTAAATTTGGTAATATATTGTTTTTTTAAAATAAAAAAAAGCCATTATTTAAATGGTTTTAATTAAAGTTCTTAGTTATTTTTAATAATATGTCCATTGTTACTTCCGCAAATTGCTGCGGCGAGAGCGTCGGCAGCGTCATCTGGTTTTGGTATTGTTTCTAAATTTAAAATAAGCTTTACCATTTGTTGGACTTGTTTTTTGTTTGCTTTACCATAACTAGAAACTGCTTGTTTGATTTGAAGTGGTGTAAATTCAATGATTTGTATTTTGTTTAATTGAGCAGTCAACATTACAACACCGCGTGCTTGTCCTACAACTAAAGCAGTTTTAATATTATTGCAAAAGAATAATTCTTCAACAGAAATCAAATCTGGTTTGTATTTTTTTATTATTTCATCAAGTTCTAAATGTAACAATTCTAATCGGCGTTCTAGTTTAATACCAGCTTTAGTTTTAATTGATCCGTATGCAAGACATTTTAAATTGTCTTGTCTGTTTTTTTGTATTACACCAAAACCCGTATCAGCAATTCCTGGATCAATACCTAAAATGATTCTTGATTCTTGATTTTTTGTTTTTGAATTTAATTTATACATTTACATTGCTATAATAATCTCCCACGTCTTCATTATCTTCTAAGGCATCAATTAATTTTTCAACTTTTGTTTCATCAGCACTAGATAATTTAAGTTCTTCTTTTGTGATATATTGCATTTCAATTAGTTCAGTGTTAATTTTTTTATCTTCTAGGAATTTTTTTATTTTCTGTAAATCAGATATTGCAGTATAAACTATAATATTATCATCTTCTTTGAAAATATCATCTGCACCAGCATCAATTAACTCCAATTCAAATTCATCAAAATCAATTTTTAATGTTTGTAATTCAGTATTTAATATTTGAATTACTCCTTTTTGTTCAAAATTCCACATTACGTTTCCTAAAGATCCTCCATGTTTTGAGAAAATATGTCTGATATTCGCAGCCGTTCTGTTTTTATTATCAGTCAAAGCTTTTATAATAAATTGAGAATTTGCTGGTCCAATTCCTTCATAGATTAATTCTTCAATTTGACCGTCTTCAAGCTCACCAGTAGCCCTCTTTATTGCTTTTTCAATATTATCCTTTGGCATATTAGCTGATTTTGCCTTATCAACTGCCATTTTTAGCGAAAAATTTGTTTCAATATTACCACCTTTTTCTTTAGCTGCTAAAATTATTTGTTTTGCAAGTTTAGTAAAAACAACCGCGCGTTTAGCATCAGTTGCCCCTTTTGTTCGTTTAATTGTTGACCACTTAGAATGTCCTGACATATATTTTTTGGAGGTCACGGCGGGATTTGAACCCACGAATGACGGTTTTGCAAACCGGAGCCTTACCACTTGGCGACGTGACCATTGTGTTTAATATAACAAAGTTGATAGAATATAGCAAGGTTGGCTTTGATTTATGCCAAAACTGTAGTTTGGCGACAGACACTATAAACTGCCTGCAAATCATTCTTAGAGAAAACAATTTTTGCTTAACAAGGTAAAAATTAATCAACCAAATTTTGTCAAAAAAAATTAACTAATTCACAGGGGTATGACATTTCTAAATTTCCTTGACAGGTGTGTTTTTATAAAAGAATAATAAAAAAGCACTCATTTTTGTGAGTGCTCTATTATTCATAGTTTAAAGATATTTATTCTTATTTCAAAGGTTCATTAAGCTCGTTGAGTTTTTTTATCAATTCATTCAATGGTCGATTGGTTTTTAAATTTTTGATTTCTTCAAAAATATCTTTTACGTTTAGATAAAATATTTCCAATATTCTGTTCTCAATTCTTCTAAGTTCTTTTTTTAAAATCTCCGATTCTTTAACTCTGGATACATATTTTGGTTGTTTGTTGTCTTCTTGATTTTCTCCTTCGTTTTTTTTCTCATTTTCTTTTATCTCATTTTTTTCTCCGTCATTTCCCTTGTTGACTTTTTGTTTTCTGATTTTCATTCTTTGAGGAACTCTAGCAACTGATTTTGTTAGATTCTCAATTAAATCTTCACCAGTACGTTCCTTTTTATTTTTGCCCTTAGTTCGGCTTGCATTTCTGCACAAAGGACATGTGTGTCCTAAATTATTTGTTCTTGAATCCGTGTCTTTACAGATTCGGCATCCTTGAAAATTTCTTTCTGTTTTTAGAAGATTGTTTCTAACTAAATCTTCCAATGTAAATTTACCATTTCCTATGGTTTTCAAATTAAAGGGTTTGATTGGGCAATTCGGGTCATCAAAGATTTTATCAATCTCATAATGTTTGTTGTTGCTTATGTCGTAGCTACTGTTGTTCTTGGTTTCTTCTGTTTTTGTATTGTTGCATTCTTCGGTTTCGTTTACTAAATTAATGTCAGGTGGAATTTGCATGTACTCTTCTTTTATGTCATAGTTTGGACATTTGTCACAGGTTGTAAGACTTATTTGTGCTCTTCTGCAAAAAGCTATAAACTCTTTTTCTGTGAACTCCATATCTTCATGGCCCCTCATTGCGTTACATACAAAATCTCCCAGCATAGCTTTCTCCTCTTTTATTTTTTTAATTGATTAATAAAAAATATCATTTTTTACGAATAATTCCAATCTTCTTATTAATTAATTTTTTGTTAAAGATCATACTTATTCTTAGCATCATATTAAATTTATGTCAATAGAATTTGTAAATTTTATATATATCTGCTATTATCATGCTATAACAATTTTATGACAAAAAAGAAAACATATACAATTGGAATAGATATTGGTGGTACAAAAATGAATGCTGTACTTTTTGATGGTGAAAAAGTTATTGAAGATTATTTACTTGCTACGCCAAAAGATAGTATAGATCATTTCATGGTAATGTTACAGGCTTTAATTGAGCCATTTTTTGAACGAGCTCAAAATGATAAAGCCGAGGTCAATGGAATTGGTGTTGGTGTTGCTGGTGTTATTAATTATGCGGAAACTAAGGTTTTGTTTTCACCAAACATACCAATTATGGAGAATGTTGAAGTTGGTAAAAAAATAGAAGAAATTTTTAATTTGCCTGTTAAGATAAATAATGATGTTGATTGTTTTGTGAGAGCGGAAGCTTTACTTGGAGCAGGAGCTGATAGTAATAGTATTTATGGTATAACAATAGGAACGGGGATTGGTGGTGGATGGTGCAGGAATGGTGAAATTTACAGAGGACATCATGGAGGGGCTGGTGAGCCAGGTGAAATGATTATTGACTTTGATAACGAAATTACATTTGAAAAAGCTTATCATAAATTAATGCAAAATAATTCTGCGAATATGGCAATAGAAGCGTGTAGTGGTGATGTTCTAGCCGAAAAAGCTTATTTGGAATTTGGAAAATATTTAGGCATTACTTTAGCAAATATTGTTAATCTCATTAATCCTGAAATATTTGTAATTGGTGGTGGAACAGTGAAATCCAGCGATTTGTTTTTAAAAGAAACTAAAAAATATATGAATAAATATATTGTTTCCGAAGAAGCTAAAGAAGTAACTATTTTGAAAAATAAAATTGAAAAACATGCTGGAGCAATTGGGGCAACGTTATTATTTTAAAAGATTTTAAAATTAGGAATATTAAAAAAACAGGTTTAAACCTGTTTTTTTATTTATGTTTTATTTGTGCCCGGAGAGAGAATCGAACTCTCACGATATTGCTATCAAGGGATTTTAAGTCCCTCGCGTCTACCAATTTCGCCATCCGGGCGTTAGCAACAATTAACAATTAACCTTTAACCATTAATTATTAATAATCTAATTTGTTTGTGTGTGGAGGTGGCGAGAATTGAACCCGCGTCTAATAAGTACTCAAAAATATCTGTACGAAAGCTAGTTTTATCTGGTGATGTTCATAAATTGTAAAGATAAAACAAAATCAATTTATGTAAGTTTTGGAGGTTTAAACTTAAAAATCAAAACACTTTTTAAGTCGAGTCTAATAAATATAACACCCTAGATTTTCACTATTAGACCATCATGAAAATAGGATGGTTGCGGTAATTAAACGGCAACAGGAGCAAAAGCAGGCATTTTTAAAGAAGCCATTACTTTGCTTGCAAAAGATTTTGCACTTATGTTTTGGTAATTTTGATAAACGTGATTATCAACACGCCTTTCGAATATTCAAGAGAGATGTCTTACTATCGAATCATGACACCCCCGTAAAATTAAGCAAACTTTGTTTTTGTTAATGTTCGCAATTTTTGGTTTAAATCCTTTCTTTTAATATCTTCTCGTTTGTCGTGTTTTTTCTTTCCTCGTCCAATTCCAAACAATAGCTTTATTAAACCTCTTTTAGTATATAATTTAATTGGTACAAATGTCAAGCCTTGTTCTTGTTTTTTGCCTATTAATCTGTCTATTTCTTTTTTGTGTAATAATAGCTTACGAGGCTTTAATGGATCGTGATTTTTTATTTGACTAGCGTGTTTATATAAAGGAATATGTGCGTTAATTAAGAATAATTCAGGATTTTTACTTGATTTAAGATTATTTGGCTGTTTAATGGTTACATATGACCCTTTTAGGCTAACATGACCAGTTTTTATGGATTTAACTTCATGTCCAAGCAAAACCAACCCAGCCTCAAATGTGGACTGAATTTCATAATCAAATCTTGCTTTTTTATTAACTGCTAAAACTGTCATAATATGTTATAATATAGTAATTAGATGAATTTGTCAATTTTAACTTATGGATAAATATAAACATTTACATAATTTTCAAGTTTCTGAATTATTTCATAATAATTACAACGAGCTTATAATTTCAAATACTTTACGGACTTTTGCTTTAAGTTTGATTTCGTTGTTCATGCCTATTTTCTTAATTAAATTGGGTTATGAAATTAGAACTATTTTTGTCTTGGAAATATTAATGCTTAGCTTTTCTTTTTGGTTACATTTTTTTGTTTTTAGAGTAATACGATATTTAGGAATTAAAAGAACTTTAGTTCTTAGTTATATAACAACAATTTTATTTTATGGTATTCTCTATAATGCTTCAGGCTTTATTGATGAAATTGGTAGAGGATGGTTTTTGGTTTTAATGGGAGGTGTAAATGTATGTTTTACAACATTGTATTGGGTGGCGCAACATTTATATTTTGTAAAATCAACGAAAAAAGAAAATTCAGGGAAACGATATGGAGTTTTGATTGCAGTGCCTATGTTTTTAGGAATCGTTAGTCCTTTTGCGGGAAGTGCATTAATCACTACTCATGGATTTGAAGTTTCTTTTCTGGTTGCTATTTTTATTATGGTTTTAGCTGGAATAGTTATGTTTTTTACAGATGAAATTGTAGTTGATAATAATAAAATGGATTTAAAGAAAATTTGGAAAGGTTCAGATGCTCGTTTAAATGCAATGTATTTTATTGAGGGTGTAAATGTGATTGCGACTGGATTCATGTGGCCATTGATATTGTTTATGATGAAATTTCAATTAATGTTTATGGGATTATTGTATCTAGTTTCAAATACAATTTTTGCCATTATAAGTGTTTACGGTGGAAAATTTACAGATATCGCTGGACCAAAAAAGATGGTAGCAATTGGTTCTATTGGACATGGCTTTTCATTAATATTTAGAGCTTACGCAAAAACAGTTTGGTTTATCACAGGTTTTCAATCTATGGGCGGTTTTTTTGGGGCTCTCTGGACAGTTTCTTTTAAATCAAATTTTTATAAAAAATCCCACGATGATCCTGTGAATAGTATTATGAATATGGAGGTTTATCAGCACCTAGGTAGAATTTTTGTATTCGTGTTCATTTTCTTTTTATCTGGCACATATTCAATAATGGATAGTTTTTTAATCGTTCTAGTTTTTTCAGGAGTTTTAACTTTTGGATTTTCTGTCTTAATTTCAGAATAAGTATTTTTTTATAGTTATATAACTTTATGATATTTAACGTGACATTTTTTTGTTATTTCGTAACGAAGCGGAGAAATCTCTTCAAAATAGAAGAATAATTATCTTCTGTAAATAATAACAATGTTGTAAAATTTTGTAATATTGAAGGGATCTTTCGCTAACGCTCAAGATGACAAAAAATTGTGTCTATGGGTTTAAAGTGGCTTATATGCCACAATGCTATAGAATTGATTACATTTGCTTAATAATCGTAAATATTTTACAATACAATTAAGATTAATTAAATTAAAGTTATGAATGAAGATAAAAAATTAAGAGTATTTTCAGGGGTACAACCTAGCGGAAATTTGCATTTAGGTAACTATTTGGGAGCTATTTCTCAATGGGTAAATATGCAGGAAAAATATAATTGTATTTTTTGTGTAGTTGATTATCATGCGATTACTGTAAAACAAGATCCAGAAATTCTTAGAAAAAAAATAATTGAAATAGCAAAAATATATCTTGCCTCTGGAATTGATTTAGAAAACTCAATTATTTTTCAGCAATCGGATATTAAAGAACATACAGAACTTGCTTGGATTTTAAATACAGTTGCTAGAATTTCAGACTTAAACAAGATGACTCAGTTTAAAGATAAGGCAGATGGTAATCAGGAAAATGTAAGTGTTGGATTGTATGATTATCCTGTTTTAATGGCTGCGGATATTATTTTATATAACACTGATGTCGTACCAGTCGGAGAAGATCAATTACAGCATGTTGAACTTGCTCGTGATTTAGCGAAAAGATTTAATCACAATTTTGATAAAGTTCTTAGAGTTCCAAAAGCTGAAATTAGAAAAGAAGGAGCACGTATCATGGGGCTTGATGATCCGACTAAGAAAATGAGTAAAAGTGCGACAAGTGAATTGAATTACATTGCCCTGACTGACGACCCAGATAAAGCTGCTAAAAAAATTATGAAAGCTTCAACTGATTCTGATATGGAAGTTAAGTATGATAAAGAAAAAAAACCAGGAATCTCAAACTTATTAACTATTTATTCTTTGCTAGCAGGAAAAGAAATTAAAGAACTTGAAAAAGAATATTCAGGTAAAGGTTATGGAGATTTTAAAAAAGGACTAGCAGAAGTTGTAAAAAAGTTTTTAATTGATTTTCAAGAAAAATATAATGCGATTAGTGATGATGAAGTGAAAAAGCTTTTAAAAAGTGGAGCAGAAAAAATTCAACCAATTGCAGAAGATACGATATTAAGAGTTAAAAAGGTGATTGGTGTGAAATAAATTTTTTTATTTTTTGGAATTTTATCTCGGACACTAGTGTACTGTTCTCAATGATTTTGAAAAATTTGTTTGATTGTATGTTTATTAGAGATTTTTTCCATAATAGTTAAATTAATTGCTAACCAACTATTATATACAATCAAACAAATTTTGCAAGTAAATGTAAGATTTGTGTGCGATAGCACTTATGTTCATTTTATTTTTAATATTTTATTAATTATTGCGAGAGGGAGGGCTGTTTTATGACTAGGATACCATATGAAGAGACGTATTCCTTTGACGATGTTTTATTGCTTCCGGACTATTCTGATGTGCTACCAAAAAACGTGAATATCAGTACCAGTTTGACTAAAAAGCTTACCTTAAATATTCCTATTGTCAGTGCCGCAATGGATACCGTAACCGAGGCTATGACAGCTATAAGCATGGCACGCGAGGGCGGATTAGGTTTTGTACATCGCAACATGAGTATAAAAAGCCAAGTTTCGGAGGTGGATAAAGTAAAAAAATCGGAAAGTGGAATGATTATTGACCCAATTACTGTCCATCCTGATCAGTATGTTCATGAGGCGCTTAAGCTTATGAAAGAGTATCGCATTTCAGGATTGCCAGTCACGGTAAGTAAAAAATTGTTTGGTATTATAACAAACAGAGATTTGAGATTTGAAACCAATATGGAAAAAAGGATTTCAGATGCAATGACAAGCAAAAATCTTGTTACAGTATCAGAAGGAATCAGTTTGGAAGATTCCAAAAAACAGCTTCATGAGCACAGAATTGAAAAACTGCTTGTGGTTGATAAAAATGGACTGCTCACAGGCTTGATAACCATAAAGGATATTGAAAATATAAAAAAATATCCTAATGCTTGTAAAGATGGCATGGGCAGATTAAGAGTCGGAGCCGCTGTTGGCGTTGGTCCTGACATGGAAGAACGAGCAGA
>JAGLJW010000027.1 GCA_023142215.1 Candidatus Parcubacteria bacterium | reverse complement strand
GTGCGTAAGGTGAGTTATTAATTATCATTTCATAAGAAACAGAAGGATTCTTTAATCATTTTTTGAAATTTTCAAAAAGGATAAATTATAATAATCCCAGCAACTTGAAAATTGCTGGGTATTTTTTTGGAAAAATAGCTATTTTTGTTATTTAGTTATAATAAAAATCTATTAAAATACAATATTTATCCTAGGTTGACGAATATTTTTGTTTATAGTAATATAAAAGCATAATGCCAACATAGCTCAGCTGGTAGAGCAATGGTTTTGTAAACCATCGGTCGTGGGTTCAAGTCCCTCTGTTGGCTCATTATATTAAGACTGAAAAATTCAGTTTTTTTTGACTTCGTTTGTATTTTTTTAATTATTTGCTATAATATAGTTATTATGACAATAAAAAAATCCATTACATATTTGTTAATTATACTGATAATTGGTTCAATTATTTTCTTTACATTATATAAAAAAGAGGAGGTTTCTTTATATACTACGGAAAAAATAAAAATTGGAACAATAAAACAAACAGTAAGTGAAACTGGTACTGTAAAATCGGATTTGGGTATAGATTTAAGTTTTTTAAATTCTGGTAAATTGAAAACTCTTAATTTTAAAGTTGGCGATAAAATCAAAGAAGGAGACTTGATCGCAGAACTTGACTTTTCTGCTCTGCAGATTAATAGAAATGAAGTTCAGGCCAATTTAGATGTTGCTAGAGGAAATTTGAATAAATTATTATCAGGAGCAACTTTAGAGGATATTGCTGTTAGTAAAGCAACTGTTGATCAAGCTAGAAAATCTTACGAATCAGCAAAGAAAGAATTTGATAAAACTGTTGAATCTTCTACTGAAACAAAAAAGCAAGCTGAAAAAACTTTAGAAGATTTAGAATCAGTTGACTATGGTTATATACCGCCAATGAGACAAGCTGTAATTACAGCAAAAACTAATTTGGAAAATACGAGAACAACATATCAAAATATAGTTGATAATTATATTGAAAATGCTGTTTCTATTAGCGATGATAAATTAACTGTAATTAATACAGTGCTTGATATTGTTGACAGAACATTAACAGACGATGATGGGAAGGACTTAATTAGCAAGAAAAAGCCTGAATATTTAACAAATACGTGGCATGATTATAATAAAGCAATAATATTGTTGCAAACAGCTGAAAGTAATTTAATAGAAGTTGAAAATGAAGTAACAAATGGAGAAGTTTCAAGTTTAGTTAGCAATACTTATTTTGCACTCTCAAAAACATTTGATTGTTTACAAAATTGCTATATAGCTCTTGAAAATAGTATAACTTCAACAGATTTTTCAAAAGCTGAATTAGATGCTTTAAAATTAAGTATTAGTAGTCAGCAAACAATAATTAGTGCGGCTATTCAATCTATTCAAGCTATTGAACAAAACTTAAATAGTGCAATTTTAAATTTAAATAATAATCTTTCTGTTGCACAAGATAGTTTGGCAAATACCGAATCATCTTTAGCTGATGCTATTATTAAGGCTAGAAATGCCTTATCTACTGCTGAAATAAACGGAGATAAACAAACTGTATTAGCTGAATCAAAAGTTAATAATGCTTTTGAAGCTTGGCAAGTTTCTCAAGCTCAGTTCAATAAATTAGTTGCCCAAGCTGATAAATATGATGTTTCATTATTGAGAGCGAAAATACGTCAAGTTGAAGCATCATTAAAATCTGTTTTGAAGAAAATAGAAGATAGTAAAATTATATCTTCAATAGATGGAATTATTACAAAAATTAATTTTGAAATTGGCGAACAAGTTTCAGGCGGACTTTCTGTAATTTCCTTAATAAAAGAAAAGAAGTTTGAAATTGAAGTTATGATTACAGAGGCAGATATTTCAAAAATTAAAATAGACGATAAAGTACAAATAACATTAGATTCATTTGGTGATGATATTAAATTTTATGGAAGTGTTTATTTTATTGATCCAGCCGAAACAATTATTGATGGTGTTATATATTATAAAATAAAAATAGATTTTGGTACTGACGAAAGAAAAATAAAATCTGGTATGACAGCAAATGTGACAATTACAACAGATGAAAAGGAAAATGTTTTAATATTACCTACCAGAAGTCTTGTTAATAAAGATAATGATGGTTGGTTTGCAAGAATTTTAAAAGATGGTATATTAAAAGAAGAGAAAGTAGAACTAGGATTATACGGAGATAGTGGAGTGGTAGAAGTATTATCAGGAGTTGCTGAAGGAGAAGAAGCTGTTACATATATTAAAAAATAAAATATTTTTATATTTTCTTAATTTTTAATTGGACGTAAGTTCCCATGTAAATTTATGAGTTTAGACCAACCAACAATTGAAAAATTTAAAAGTGAAAAAGTTCTGAATGCAATAAGTGCCATTGATTCATTTATCACCGGAAATAAACATGATGATGAATTAAAAAAGTTTGAGCACGAATAATAAAATAAAAAAAACAAAATACTTTTTTATTAAAAAGTTTAGAAATAAAAATATATGGATTTTAAAGAAAAATTTTCTGAGTTAATTAAAAAATCTGATTTAACTTCGAACCAAAAAGGATTATGGGGTTTATTTATTACTAAAGCTAGCCCAGAAGAAAATGAAGCTGTTTATGAAGCCGTTGATGAAAGTAATGAAAATTTAACGCTTCTCACGGAACATTTAAAAAGTAAAGTACTTGAATTAAATGAAAGAGTTGATTAAAGTTAAAAATCTAAAAAAAGAATTCACAAATGGGGAGGTCGTGACGCAGGTGCTACACGGCCTTTCTTTTAGTATAAATGAAGGGGAATTTGTATCAATTATGGGACCAAGTGGATCTGGCAAATCAACTTTGATGCATATTTTAGGACTTCTTGATAGACCAACTCATGGTGTTTTTATGCTTGATGATAAAAATGTAAAAACTTTAGATGATGATGAATTGGCTAATTTGCGTAATGCAAAAATAGGTTTTGTTTTCCAGGCTTTTAATTTATTGCCAAAGACAACTGTATTAGATAATGTAATTTTGCCTCTTACTTATTCAAAAGATAAAAAAGAGATGGAAGCTAGAGCAAAAGATGTCTTAGAAAGTGTTGGACTTGGCCACAGAATTGATTATTATACAAATCAAATATCAGGTGGAGAAAAACAGAGAGTAGCTATTGCCAGAGCACTTGTAAATCAACCTGCAATAGTTTTTGCTGATGAGCCAACTGGTAATTTAGATTCAAAATCTGGTGTACAAATAATGAAAATATTGCAAAATTTAAATAATCAAGGAAAAACTATTATTTTAGTAACACATGAAACTTACACAGCAGAACATGCTAAAAGAGTTATTCTTATAAAAGATGGCTTGATTGAAAAAGATTATGAAGTTAAAAATAGAAAAATTGCAACAGATACAGAAATATTAAAATAATTTATGATTATTCAAGCTTCTAAACAGGCAATTAAAGCGCTTTTAGCTAATAAGGTTAGAAGTTTTTTAACGATGCTTGGTATAATTATTGGAGTAGCGTCAGTTATTATTATTATATCTATTGGAGCTGGTGCACAAAGTTTTATTTTAGCACAAATTGAAAGTATTGGAGCTGATAAAATTGGAATATTTCCTGGAAAATCAGATGATGACAGTATGCCAGCATCTCTTCTCGGAATTGTAATTACTACACTTAATTATGACGATTATTTAGCTCTTAGCAACAAGAAAAATGTTCCTGATATGCTGGGCGTGATAGCCTATTCAAATGCAGCTGGTTCTGTAAATTTTGCTTCAAAAAGTTATGATACAAGTTTAAATGGATGTACTCATGATTATATTAGTGTTGAAGGTGGCAAATTAGAATCTGGGCGATTTTTTACAAAAGAAGAAGAGAAAAATTTATCAAGAATCGTGGTACTTGGGCATACAGTAAAGAAAGAACTTTTTGGCGATAATTATGCAATTGGTAAAAGAGTAAAAATTAAAAAACATACTTTTGAAGTAATAGGTGTGATGGGTGAACGTGGCAAGGTTGGTCTTCAAGATTTTGATGATAAAATAATGCTTCCACTCAAAACGGTACAAAAAATAATTTCTGGAGTTAATCATTTAGGATTAATTCGTGTAAAATTTGATGATAAAATTGATGTTGAAAAAGTAATGCATGATATAACATTGACGTTAAGAGAGCAACATGAAATTAAAGATCAAACTGGCAAAGATGATGATTTTACAATTCGTTCAGCTGCTCAAGCCATGGTTATGGTTGAAACAATTACTGATTCTTTAAAATATTTTTTAGCTGCCATGGCAGCTCTATCCTTAATTGTAGGTGGAATTGGTATAATGAATATTATGTTGGTTACTGTTACTGAAAGAACAAGAGAAATTGGGCTCAGAAAAGCACTCGGTGCGACTAGAAGTAATATTATAAATCAATTTCTATTTGAAACTATTACAATTACAATCTTTGGGGGAATTATTGGTATAATTGTTGGATCATTTATTTCATTCTTAATTTTAATTGTAATTAGAGCTTTGGGGTATAGCTGGCAATTTTCAATTTCAATAGAATCAATTTTAATTGGTGTTGTAGTATCAACCGTAGTCGGTTTAGTTTTTGGAATTTATCCAGCAAATAAAGCGAGTAAGCTAGAGCCAGTTGAGGCTTTAAGGTATGAATAAATTATGTCTAAAATAGCAAAAAATACATCTTATTTTACATTTGCATTGATATTACAAAAAGTGATTTCTTTTTCATATTTTGCAATACTTGCTAGTAAACTTGATCCTGGAAATCTTGGGGCTTATTATACCGCTATTTCGCTTGTTGCAATTTTTTCAATTTTTGTTGATTTAGGCTTAACTAATGTTTTAACTCGTGAAGTTGCTAAAAATAGAGAAGTTGCTGGAAAAATGCTTGGAGCTGTAATGGCTATTAAAATTCCTTTGGCAATAATTTTTTCTTTATTTTTAATCATTGCTGTAAATGTTTTAGGATATTCTGAATTAACAAAGAATTTAGTTTATATTTTATTAGTTACAATGGCACTTGATCCTTTTGTTTCGTCATTTTTTGCTGTGAGTCGTGGTTTTCAGAATTTAGTATTTGAAAGTGTCGCAGTTGTAGTTTATCAGTTAATTGTTTTAAGTTTTGGTCTAACAGCATTAAAATTTCAACTCCCACTTGAGGTTTTAGCAATTGGTTTATCTGTTGCTACATTATTTAATTTTTCTTATTCTTTGTTGCTTTTAAAATTTAAATGGAGAATTTCTTTAAAGCCAATTTATGATAAAATTTTATTAAAGCATACTATATATATTACAATCCCTTTTGCTTTATTCGCAATTCTGCAAAGATTGTACATGTATTTAGATTCAGTCTTATTATCTGTTTTAGCTGGTGAAGAATATGTTGGACTTTATCAAATTGCTTTTAAAATTATTTTTGCTTTACAATTTTTACCGATGGCCTTTGTTGCATCACTTTATCCAGCCTTCTCAAGATATTGGAAAGAGGACAAAAGCAAACTTGAGATTTCTTTTGTACGAGCTATAAATTACTTAATAATTATTTCTATACCAATTAGTGCTGGTGTTATTGTTTTGGCTGATAAAATATTAGTAATTTTTAAACCAGAATATATTGAAGCTTTAAATTCATTGCGTTTGATAATGTTTGCTTTGCCTTTTGTGTTTATAAATTTTCCAATCGGATCATTATTAAATGCTTGTGATAAACAAAAAATAAATACTCGTAACATGGCAATTGCTTTAAGTCTGGCTATCATTTTAAACTTAATTTTAATTCCGGAGTTTCAAACTTTAGGAGCTGCAATTACGGTTTTGATTACAAATATAATAATGTTTATTTTAGGAATTAGCTCCATTTTTAATATTATAAAATACAAAATAAATAAAAATTTAATAGTATTTATTAAATCATTTTTTTCTGTTTTATTAATGGCATCATTTGTGTATTATTTTAAAGATTTTATAAATATTTTTATAATCGTTCCTTTGGCAGGAATAATTTATTTTGTTGCTTTGCTAACAGTCAAAGGAATACAAATAAATGATATAAAAAGTGTATTAAATTCATTTAAATAAATTATATGCAGAAAAGTAAAAATAAAATTCAATTAATAGCGTATCCTGATAGTTTTGGTGTCAATCTCAAAGACTTAGAATTTGTATTGGATAAATATTTAAAAGATATAGTTTTTGGGATTCATATTCTACCTTTTTATCCATCATCATCTGACAGGGGTTTTGCTCCATTAACTCATTATGAAGTAGATAAACAATTTGGAAATTGGGCAGATATAAAACGAATCTCAAAAAAATATGAATTAACTGTTGATTTAATAGTAAATCATATTTCAAGTCAATCAAAGTATTTTCAAGATTATATTACGCATGGAGATAATTCCAGATATGCTGATTATTTTATTACCAGCCAAAAATTTTCTTCACGAATTAGAAAAAAATATAGAAAATATCTAAATAAACACATTTTAAAACTTTTTGGAAAATTTTCAAATTTTTATCGTATACATGACATCTTTTTTCATAGAAATGGAGTTTTAAAATCAATTACTAAAAAATTATACAAAAGAAGACCAGGAAATCCATTCTTGGAATTTAGATTTGATAATGGTAAAACAAAAAATATTTATTGTACATTTTCAGCTGATCATATTGATTTAGATATTCATAATAAAGGAGTACGGAGAATGTTTAAAAAAACAATGGGAATATTTCATGAACATGGTATTAAAATGATTCGTCTTGATGCTATTGCTTTTGTTGGAAAAAAACGAAATACAAATGGTTTTTTTATCAAAGAAACTAAAGAATTTTTAACCTGGATATCTGAAATAATTCATAATTATAATATGCTAACATTGCCTGAAGTTCATTACAATTATAAAGTTCAAGAAGAATTATCCAGCAATGGCGATACTGATTATGTTTATGATTTTGCACTACCTGTACTTATACTTCATTCAGTTTTTTTTCGTAATTCTAATAAATTAAAAGGTTGGATAAAAATTAGACCAAATAATCAAATTACAATACTTGATACTCATGATGGAATTGGTATAGTTGATGTTGAAGGATTATTGACGGATAAACAAATTGAAAAAGTAGTTTTTAGAATAAAAAAGAATGGAGGAGAAATTGTTAATATGGCTAGTGGAAACAGCAGTAATAATGTTGATATTTATCAAATTAATACAACATATTTTTCAGCATTAGATGCAAACGAAAATAAATATTTAATTTCCAGAGCAATTCAATTTTTCATCCCAGGAATTCCACAGGTATATTATGTTGGATTATTCGCAGGAGAAAATGATGAAAAAAAATTAAAAAAAACAGGAGTTGGAAGAGATGTAAACAGACATAATTATTCTTTACAAGAAATAGAAAAAGAAATAGAAAAGCCAATTGTTAAAAAATTGTTTCAACTGATAAAATTTAGAAATGAGTATCAAGCTTTTAACGGAAAATTTACTTTGCTTAAATCAGTAAATAGTAAATTAATTATGCGTTGGCAAAAAGGAGATGATTACGCTGAATTATATATAGATTTAGAAAAAATGTCAGCCAGAATTGAATATTGGGATAGTAAAAAAGAAAAAGAAATTACTTATAAAATTACTTAATAACATAATTTAGTTTAAATGTATTTTAATTTAATAAAATCAGCATTAAAAACAATGAAATCAAATTTGTCTAGAACATTTTTGACTGTTTTGGGTATAGTAATTGGAATAGCTTCGGTTATAATTGTTTTTTCAGCTGGAGCTGGATTAGAAAACTTAGTATTAGGTCAAATTGAAGCTTACGGAACTGATATTTTAGCAGTTGAAGTAAGAATGCCAAGCAACAAAAAAGGGATGTCAAAAGATGTAGAATTCAGTGCTAATATGGCAATGGGGGTTCAAATTACAACTTTAACTTTGGATGACATAGAAGAAATAAATAAGCTACCAAATATAAAAAATAGCTATGCTGGAATTACAGGACAAGAAAAAATTTTTCATGGCAGTGAATCAAAAAAATCTGTTCTTTATGGCGTTAATGCTTCTTATATCGATATAGATCAAGGAGAGATTGAATTTGGTCGTTTTTTCACAGAAGATGAGGACAAAACTCTTGCTAAGGTTATAGTTTTAGGTTCAGATGTGAAAGAAAAATTATTTATGGACAGAAATGCGGTTGGAGAAGTGGTAAAAATGCATAAGTCAAAATATAGAGTTGTTGGTGTGATGCATGAAAGAGGTGCAACAATGGGAATGAATTTTGATGATTTTGTTTTTATTCCAATTAGAACACTTCAAAAAAGAATAGTTGGTATTAACCATATTTTATATTCTGTACATCAATTATATGATATTGATCGTTCAGAAGAAACAGCTGATGAAGTTAGAATAATGCTTAGAGAATTGCATGATATTTCAGCCCCAAGTGAAGAAGGTGATACTAGCAGAGATGATTTCAGAGTAACATCAATGACTGAAATGAAAGACATGCTAGGCACAGTAACAGGAGCTATTACTTGGCTTTTACTTGCAATTGTTGCTATTTCATTAGTAGTTGGCGGTGTTGGAATTATGAATATTATGTATGTAATTGTAAGTGAACGAACAAAAGAAATTGGATTACGCAAAGCAGTTGGAGCAAAAACAAATGACATAATGATTCAATTTTTAACAGAATCTGTACTTATTACAATAATTGGAGGAATTATCGGAATTATTTTTGGCATAATAGTCTCATATATTATTTCCATAGTCGCAAATCACTTTGGACTTGATTGGAAATTTGTAGTTCCACTTAGAGCATTTATCGTAGCTGGAATTTTCTCATTATTTTTTGGAATTATCTTCGGTCTTTACCCTGCGAAAAAAGCAGCGAACATGAATCCAATTGATGCTTTAAGAAAAGAATAACAAACAGCTCGCA
>JAGLJW010000026.1 GCA_023142215.1 Candidatus Parcubacteria bacterium | reverse complement strand
AATGACAGAGAAATATTGCTTAAAATTTGAATATTTGACTTTTACTGCAAGAAAATGTCATAATATATCTTTAAAATAAAATAAAATTGTGTTATAATATTGATATATGTTAATAAGTTAATTATATATAAATATATATAATTTATTTAAAATTAGTAAAAAATTATAAATTTTTTATAATATTTTAATGCAAAAATTTTACGCAGGAAAAATAAAAATTTTCATTGCTTTTTTTGGTGTACTCGCACTGTCATTTTTTGTTTTTGGAGAAAATTTTCATAGCAACATTAGTCATGTTTCAGCTGATGATTATGATAGGGTAAATATTTTGCCTGGTGAGTTTGAAATTCAAAGTAATTCTGAAGATATTACTTGGGAAAACATAAAAGAAACTTTCATACATGACTTGGATTCAAATAGTAATTTAAATCAATTTCATAGCAACAATTCGGGATATATTTTGCTTGGATTTGAAAAATCAGAAATTAAGGAAAATGATAAAATATTAAACGCTGAAAATAAAGAAGAAGGTGAGGAAAAAACTAAAAATGACAATTTCGAAAACAATGATGCTGACGAAATAGATGACAATCTTGATAATACTGAAATAGGCGAAGGTGATAATGTTAATAATAATGTTTATAGCAATACAGACAATGATGATGAAATAAGTGAAAACAATACGAATAGCGAAACAGCTGATGATGGTAATACAGAGGAAGATAGTAATAATGAAGTAGATAATAGAGATAGTAACACCGATGACGATATTGATATTAATGACAATGAGATACTTGATGAAGATATTAAAGGTGGAACAAATGATGAACTTGAACAGGAAAATGTTGTTGACTTATCTCAAGATGATAATACTGTGATTAAAGACGACGGTAATATTATAACCAACGATAAAGAAACTGAGAATGTTAAAGTTGATAAGCAAAATGATATTAGTGATGATGAAATAGATGAAAGTCCCTCTAGTAATCCAGAAGAAGATAAACAAACAAATAATTTTAATATTCAAAAAAAGTCTCTCATAAATAGATTTTTTGGACGTTTTAAAACTTTAATTTCTTACATAATAAATCTTGAGTTTTTTGATTCAATATCCGTAATGGCTCAAGATAATGTAGATAATTCGGTGCTTGAAGATGACACAGAATTAGACGATAATATTCTTTCTACCATTGAAAATTTAAATTCTGACTTTGAAGATAAGGCAACATTAGACAATGATACTATTTCTGAAATTAAGAGTTTAGATTTTAAATCTCATAGTATTATTTTTTCAGACTTTTTAGCTCCCTCAGATTATGAAGATAAATTGATAGCTAATGTACAGCTCAGACTTTCACTTGCTGCACTTTCAAACAAAATTGGTGATAAAATTTTGGTTGAGTATTCTTTAGACAACGGCAATTGGAATAACATTGGTTTAATTGATATTTTTGAAGAAAAATCTAATGCCAGTAATGGTGGTTATTTTTTGTTTGCTATGCCTATTTTTGAATCTTGGGATGAAATTGATGAGATGAAAATTAAAGTAACTTATGAAACTTCTGACAAAGAATTTGAAAATCAACAAACAAAAATTTTATTTGATGCTTTGTGGCTTGAGGTTTTTTCTGATGATTTAAGTGAAGATGCTTTAGTTGATGAATTATTAACTGAACAGTTTGAAGAAGAACGTTTTAACTTTTTAAAATTGAAAAAGGGATTTAATTTGGAACTATTGTCAGAAAAAAGTAATTTCAAAGTAGGTGAAAAACCGAATTTTAATTTTAAATTTAAAAAAGAGCGCAACTTATTAGAAGGGATTGGAGCAGCTATAAAGGGTATCTTCAAAGATGAGTTTGCAGATTTAGAAATTAAAGCTCAAGTTAAAAACAGAAATTCTGAAGAATTAAATAAATTATTAAAAGTTGTTCATAAAGGCGATGGAGAAATTGAAGTCAGTTTTGATTTTATTAATGATATTCGTGAATTTAAACCAGGGAAATATGAAATTGAATTATTAATTAAATCTGAAACAACTAATGGAGAATTTATTGATTTTTCTCAAGATTTCTCCTGGGGTGTTTTGGCAATTAACGTTAATAAATCAATTTATACTCCAAACAATCCTTCAATAAATTCAGGACAAGAAGCAGCTTATATACAAATGGGGGTTTTAGATGATAATGGTCATACTATTTGTAATGCTGATTTAGATTTAAAAATTATAGCTCCAGATGGTGGAGTTGCAATACTTTCTTCTGATAATGGTTTGGTAATTAGTAATCCAGCTTGTGGTCCTGATAATGTTATTGATGTTCCTGATTATTATGCTCATTATAATTTAGCTGGAATAGGTGAATACATAATGGAACTAACAGCTTATACTGATAATGGTATAAAAAAAATTAGTGATAAGTTTGAAGTTCGTTCTGAGTTAGGATTTGATTTAGAACGAGTTGGACCGACTAGAATATATCCATGGGCAGACTATGATATGCGTTTTAATCTTTTAATCAATGAAGATTTTGAAGGATTATTTTCAGAATATGTACCAAAAAGTTTTAAAATAAAGAATAATGGAATTTTAAAGAAAAATAAAGAAACTGGTATTTTTGAAGAACTTGAAAGAAATTTTAAAGTAACTGAAACTGAAGTTGAGAAGATATTAACTTGGTTTGATTTGAAATGGCAAATCGGAGACGAGTTTGTAATTTCTTATTCTTTTGATGCACCAAATATATCACCAGAGTTCTTTTTGTTAGGTCCAGCTAAGTTATTAACTTGTCATTCTGGAGCAAATGCGATAGAATCTCAAGAATTACGCAACATCACTGGAACAACAGGATCCTATCACTCTGCATCCGCTCCGTTCCAGGATGACAGCATTGTAATTGAAACTAGACAATGGCAGATTGCATCTGATGCTGAAGTGCAAAATATTTTATATGAATCTATTACTGTTGATAGTGGTACAAGTGATACAACTAATTGGACTACGATTACCTCAGCTCCATCTGGTGATTTTACGGCTAGTGATAAATATTTAGTTTATGTAACTGCTGGTTTTTCTGCTAGTAGTAATAGTGCCACAACAGATTTTGAAATTAGATATGGTTCAACTGTTCAATATACTGGATTAATTGAAACGGCCGGAAACGCTAATGATGCTTCACAAATTTCATGGTTTGATGTTTATGACCAACCAGGTACAGCAACTGATATTGGAATTTATTACAGAACTAATGCTAATACGTCTTATGCATTAAATACTCAGATTTTAGCTATAAATTTAAGTGATCTTGAAACAACTGATTGGGAATATACTGAAGATTTAAATACAGTTTCTCATACAAATGCTTTTGTACAACGAGCTAATTTCAGCTTAAGTGATGCAGACGGAATAAAAGATTGGCTAATTATGGCAATGGAAGAAGTTGAAGTTAATTCAGCATCTCTTAATTACGAAGCTCATATTTTTGATGGATCAAATGCTTATATGCAGTACAGCAAAGAAGGTGAAGATACTGCCGAATTAATTCCTTCTGTTATTTTCAGACCGTTTGACAGTGTTGCCACAAACACTCAATTTGGAATAAGGGTCAGAGATGATGACACCGGTTCAAATAATCATTTAGGTTCTAGAATTTTTGCTTTAAATCTTGATGCTTTTGATACTCATAAAACTCATTATGCTAATATTAATACGGCTTTAGATACTACCACTACATGGACAGAAGTTGGAAATTTAAATTCTAGTGGAAATTATTTACCATCTGTAACAGGTGATCAAATTATTTTTGCTTCATTTATTGATGATGTTGCTGCTGCAACTGCTGGAATTGATGATCGTTTACAAGTTAATGGAGCTACTACACCTACAAATTGGAGTTGGGTTCAATCTACAACAGTGAATGATAAAACTGCCAATGACGCCACGGATGAAATTTATAATAATATTATTTCTAAAATTAGTATTCCAACAACAGGCTATATGATTGATCTTGATGCTACTGAAATGGTGGGTGCAAGCCAGATTGGTGACGAAGTTAGTATGACTGTTTTTAGTACTCAATTATCTGGTGCGATGTCAGTTTCAGCCGATGAACAATATAAGAGTAATTACAGTGTAATTTCCAATGGTCTTTATTCAGATAATAATAATATTATTCTGGAAGCATCGGCTCCAAGGCAAAGTTCTAATGAAATGAATTTTTATTTTGAAGTAATTGTATCTACCAGCACTTTCACTTCAGCTGTTACAGAACCAGCTAGTTCTTGCGCTGGTGGGACATCTTTTGCAACATGCTCTAGTAAAATTTGGAAAGTTACATTTAATTCAGCTTCTAGTACAATAACTGGAACCTCAAGTATCACTTCCATACCAGATTCATCAACTGGTTACAAATGGCAAGTAATTGCTTTTGATGGTAATGGTGTAGGATCTATTTGGGATGGATTTAACGTGACTACACCAAACTTTTTAATTGATACTGATTTTCCAGATACACCAGGTAATTTAGGTTTAGATTCTAAAACTTCTGGAACAATTATAGTTGATTTAGGAGCCCAAACAGCAGATGATAATTTTTTAGATTACAAAATATTTTACAAAGTTGGAAGTTCTGGAGTAACTGAAAGTGACACAGAACAAGATGACCTTAATTTAGATCATATTAATTACGACGGAGCAAGTACTGTTACTGTGACCGGTTTAAATCCAGAAACAGAATATGTTATTAATATCTGGGCTTATGATGAAGCTGGAAATTCAACAAAAGCTCTTAATGAATTAACTGCCACTACTAATATCGCTCCTCGTTCAAGAACAGTTCAATTTCCAGCTGGTAATTTTTCTGGTGATGGCACAACTGGACAAAACTCTGATACAAATCAAACTTTCTCATCATTTGATTATAGTTTAATTGAAAGTGATGTAGAAATTAAAAATGCTTATATTGTTTATGAGGCTCAATTTGAATCTTATGCTAATAACAGTGGTGATTATACTGGTTATAATTTAGCCTTTGACACTTGTCAAAAACCTTGTACTGCTAACGCTTTTACTGGTTCCGGAAATGTTTTAAAAGACGATAATACAGTACTGGCTTATGATGAGAGTGAAAGTAATCGTGTCAGATTATTACTGGATGTAACAGATGAAGTTCAATTAGCAGCTTATAGTGGAAGTGGAACTACAATGACAGCTCAAGTTGGTTATAATATTGAAAGAGGATCAGCAATAAACTCTATTTCTTTTGCTCAGGCTATTTTAGTTATAACTTATGCTTATGATAAAAGTTCTATTTCAATTACCAATACGGTAATTTATCCTTTGGAGTCAAATATTTCAGGTGATAGTGGAACTATGTTAAATTCTCAAGCTGATGATTGTACTTTAGATAGTGATTGTCCTTTATTTAACTACAACATGCAAATTCCCGAACTCTCTAATCAATTGTCACATTGGTTTATAGTTCACGGAATAAATGATGGTAATACCGGCAATGATATTTATATTAATTTAAATATTGAAGGAGATGATGCTACAACTTCAAGTTACGTACATGAAGCAGCTAATGCTGGTACACAAGGAAATACACAACAAGTAGTTTTTAGTGATGTATCTGGATATTCTGAAAACACTAATCAACAATTAGAATATAGTGCTGTTAATTTATCTGGGGCATCTACTCACTATGTTTTAGGTGGAGAAGTTTTTGAAACTTATACAGCTTCTAGTTCTGTAGCTATAAAAACTAGAACTGCTAGTTTTCCGATTGGTGTTATTGGAAATGGTTTAAGTTCTGCTACAAATTATAAATCATCTCAAATTTATTTTCCAGAAAATGGAAATAGCACAGGCAAAGTAAGTATCAAAAAGGTTTGGTTTAGAATTTTAAATAATAATTATAACAGTGGTGCCAATACAGTAACAGTTAATTCTAAAATAGGAACAAATGCTACAAGCAGTAATTATGTTTATAATTATAATGTTGGTGGTACCGTTATTAATCCAACTTTCAGAATTATACATATTGCTTCAACTAGTGAATACGCTGAATTGGAATTAGCAAATGCTGTTACACCTAAAACAGTTAGTATTAGTACAGTTAATAGTAACAATGCTAGCCAAGGTGGAACATCAGTAGAATTAATGATTACTTATACTTATTCTTCGGAGCAAGAGGGTTATTTAAATTCTTTAAGTTTATTTGCTGGACAAAGTGATGTTAATGGAAACTCTCAACTTGCTACTTCAGTTACGCCAGCTCTTATCTTTCCAGAAGCAGATAGTACAAAAACATTATTATCTGCTGCTTTATTACCATCATATCTTTATAGTGATTCCGATGCTGCAATAGCTGGTAATTATTTAATTGGAGCAGCTTTGGCAACAACTACTTGTACAAATAGTTATAATTATAGAGCAGATTCTGTTAATACTTTTGCGGAATATTATCAAGATGTATCTTCTAGCTTATTGATTACTAATAATCAAACTTATGAATTGTGTTATTCTAATAATGGTGGTGACGATACTTCAGGTGGAGCTAAGATGAATAGTCAGCTTATTTATACCTATCAATATTATAATCCTAAAGAAGTTTCAGCAACTGCAGATAATCAATATAAGAGCGACATTAGTACTACTATTGCTAATGGTGGATGGACTGATGAGTCAACAGTTTATTTAACAGCTTTAGGAATTGATAATGGAACTAGCACAGAGGTTGATTTTTATTTTGAATTCCTTACTTCAACTAGCACTTTTACCAGCGATACTTCTGTGCCTACTGGAGCTTGTAGTAACGGAACAGCTTATAGTAATTGTTCTTCAGGAATATGGACAGTAGCCGTAGCTACCACAACTTCATCAGTTGGTACAACAAGCATTATTTCAATTCCAGATTCAGTTAGTGGATATAAATGGCAAGTGCTTGCTTGTAATGATAATAATGAATGTTCTTATTGGGATGATTTTAATATTGCTCCAAATATAAAAATTGATACTACTTTGCCAGAAGCTCCCGGGAATCTGACCTTAGCTACTTCATCATCAGCTTCTTTAACATTGACTTTTGGATCATCAACAATAGAAATTAATTTTGATTATTATAAAATATTTTATAAAGCTGGTGTTTCTGGAGTTAGTGTGAGTGATTTAGAACATACAGATAGTAATTTAAATTATATTAATTATGATAGTGCAACAACTACAACTATTACTGGTCTTAAATCTGGTACACAATATGTTATTAATATTTGGGCTTATGATGAAGTGGGTAATAAAACAAGTGCGACTGAATTGATTACTTCAACTGGAGTTGCTCCTCATGCTAGAGCAAAAACCATACAGTTTTTTGCTGGTAAGTATTCTGGTGATGGAACAACTGGTCAAAATTCTGATACTGAACAAACTTTTTCTGCTTTCAACTTTAGCTTACCTGAAAAAGATGTCAGCATAAGAAATGCCTATATTGTTTTTGAATCTCGTTTTGAAGCTTATGCTAATAATTCTGGCGATTATACTGGTTATGAATTAGCTTTTGATATTTGCGAAGAACCATGTGCTGCTGATGCTTTCGGTGCGTCTGATAATATTGCTAAAATTGATAACACTGTTCTTGCCTATGATGAAACTGCAACAAATAAAATTAAATTGTTATTAGATGTTTCCGATGAAATTCAATTGTCTTCTTATATTGGAGAAAGTACAGAGCTTGAAGCTCAAGTTGGTTATAAAATAAATAGAGGAACAGCAATTAATTCAATAGCAAATGCCATGGCAATATTGTATGTTACTTATAATTATAATGGTGATAGTTCTGAAGATATAATTAATACTGTTATTTATCCTTTGGAGTCTAGCGACTCTGGAGATTCTGGAACTAGACAATCGGTACAAGCAGATGATTGTACATTAGATTCTGATTGTCCATTATTCTCTTATAACTTTGTAAATCCTGAATCTAGTGATTTAGTCAATCAATGGTTTAATATATATGCAGTTAATGATTCTCATGGTGCTGAGGATGTTGATTTTAATGTTAATATAGAATCTGCTAATGTTGACAGTGATATTTATACTCTGGAAGCAGTTAATGGAAATGAACAAGGTAATATTCAAGGAATGTTTTTTGATAGTGTTTTTGGTTTTACTGAAAATGCAAGCGACAGCCTAGAAATAAGAGGTTCTTCTGCTGGAGTAGCAGATTACTATTTATTAGGTGGAGAAATTTTTGGTACTTATCTTGCTTCAAGTTCAGCTTCTATTAAAACAAGAACGATTTCTTTTTCTGTTGGTGTTGTAAGTAATGGTAATGATATTTCTTCAGCTAGCGGAACAGCACAAATTTATTTTCCTGAAAATGGAGGTGGATCAGGTATAGTTGATATTAAAAAAGCTTGGCTTAGAATAAAAGGTAGTGACTATAATAACTCAGCTTATACTATAACAATATCAAGCAAAGCAGGCGATAATACACAATCGTCAAATTATATTTATAATATGAACGTTGGAGGAAGAGTGATTAATCCAATGTTTAATATTATTCATATTATACCAGAAAGCGATTATAGTGAATTAGAATTAGCAAATAAATCTTCAGCAAAAGACCTCGTTATTTATACCACTAATAGTAGTGCAAATCTCGGAGGCGTGTCTGCTGAGTTAATGGTTACATATACCTATTCCAGCGAAGCTAGTGGCTATTTAACTGGTATAAATATAATTGGTGGTCAAGATACAAATAATGCTAATGCTCAAAATTCAACATCTTCTGTCATCACGATATTTCCAGAACTAAGAGGTACAAAAACAGTTTTATCTAGTGCACTTTTATCTAGTTATTTAATAAGTGATTCTGATGCTTCTGTGCCTGCAGCTTGGTTTAGCTTAGGTTCAAATTTAGCTACTTCAAATCCAAGTTGCTCTAATAATTTTAATTTCAGACCTGACAGTATTAATGGTTTTAGTGATTTTTATAATAAAATTAGTTCTAGTTTAAGCAGTGTTGATAGTGTGCAATATGAAATTTGTGTTAGTAATACTAATTCTTCTGACACTTCAGCTGGTGCTAAAATGAATTCTCAATTATTTTATACATATAAATGGGATGCTCCGTCTGCAGAATTTACTCAAGATGATTGGCGCTGGTTTGATAATGCTGATAATGTACAACCAGGGAGCGCAAAAGTTGCAACTAACACAATTGTTACTAACGTTGACATTGGAGACGTATTAAGACTTAGAATGAATGTAGCAGTTTCTACTGTTGATTTAGCTACATCTACTCAAAGTTTTAAATTACAATACGCAAAAAAGAGCAATTGTTTAACAGCCACAACTAGCGATTGGTCTGATGTTGGCGGTACGGCTGGTAGTGAATCTTGGATTGGTTACAATAATCCCGATCCTGTTGATGGAGCTGATATTACATCTATTCTACTTGGAACTAGTGACATTTTACAAACTTATGAAGAAAGTAATTCTACTTTGAGTAATCCACGAGCAATTGATATTGGTTATTATGGTGAATGGGATTTTGTACTTTACAATAACAATGCTTCTTCTTCAGCTGATTATTGTTTCAGAATAGTAAAGAGTGACGGTACTTCATTGGAAGATTATTTAACTGATAGTTATCCTAAATTAACAACCAATAAGTCAAACACAGAACCAAGTGACTCTTATAATTTAGGACAATTTTATGATAATGAAATAACCACAATTTCTAACGCTGCCTGGATTAATGAAAATGATATCAAATTAACAGCTGCTGCAACGGATTCCAACCTTAATGAAATTATTACTTTATATTTTGAATTAATACCAAATGCCAGTAGCTCCATAACTGCTACTAGCACACCAACTGGTGCTTGTGTTTATGGTACAGCTTATAATTCTTGTGATAGTAAAGTTTGGTTTGTAGCTCCAGGAGCTCCTGGAGATTATAGAGTTGATCCTTATATTGGTACAACTAGCATTGTTTCTATTCCTGAAAATTCTGATGGTTATAAATGGCAAGTGTTGGCTTGTGATGATGATGGAGATTGTTCCACTTGGCAACAATCAGGAAGTGCTCCTAACTTTAAAATTGATACAACCAATCCAACAGCACCTGGCAGTTTAAGTTTTTCTTCAGCTAGTTCAACAAGTATAACTTTAGATTTTGGAGCAACAACTACAGAGGATAATTTCTTAGAATATAAAATATTTTATAAAGCTTTAACATCTGGAGTAACGGAGACAGATAATAATCACGATGATTCCAATTTAGGTTTTATTGATTATGGCACCTCAAGTGATACTACAATTATAAATTTATCTGCTAACACTGTTTATTATTTTAATATTTGGGCTTATGATGAGGCTGGCAATAAAGCCAGTTCTAGTTCGGAAACAGTGGCTACTACTACGAGTTCATTTACTCCACCAACTGGTTCTATTGCAATCGCCAGTCAAGAAACTGATGGCAATGGTATTATTAACATCGCTATTTTAGTTGACGACAATGATAACGATGATACTTTGCGTGCTAAATTAATATACACTGGAGCTAGTTGTGATTTCAGTACATCATCAGATCCAATTTTTGATGAAACAGATAGTAATATTACAGCCACTCATGGGGATCCAGATATTGATAATAATTCGGAATATCAAGTTGGTACTAGTACTGCTTGGATAATAACTTCACCTGGCTCTAATTATGTATTTTTTAATTGGGAAACTAAAGTTGATTTACCAGATGCTAATGGTGATTATTGTTTAGGTTTGGTGGTTAATGATGGTCTTCATAATCAAATAGCAACTGATACTAAAATTGTATTGATTGATAATATTGCTCCAGATTTTCCTGGTGCTTTAACTTCAGACAGTAAAGATTTTGATAGTGTTACTCTTAAATTTGGTGGTGAAAGTAGTGATACAAGATTTGACGAGTATAGAATTTTTTATAAAATTGGTACTTCTAGTGTTGATGAAGCTGATACTGAGCATTCTGATTCTAATTTGTCTTCGGTTAACTACGGTGGTGCAACAACAACAACTGTTAGTGGTTTAGAAGCTAACACTGATTATGTATTTAATATTTGGGCTTATGATAATCGTGGCAATAAAGCTAGCTCAAGTGAAGTTACAGTTAAGACCAATGCTGTACCGATAAACATTTCTGCTGACAATCAATTAAAAAGTGATGGATTAACTAATATTCCTAATCAAGCCTGGACTGATGACGATGGAATAATATTATCTTCTTCGGTTCACGATCAAGATACAGGTGATACAATTACTTTCTATTATGAAGTTATTGAAACAGCTGATACTTTTACAGCAAGTAATAATGTTCCAAGTGATCCATGTCCAAATGCTATGAGTTACGCAGTTTGTACAAGTACAATTTGGTCAATCGCTACTACCAGCTCTGGTATTGACGATGATTGGTACGATAGTGATTGGTTATATAGAAAAAAAATTAGTATAAATTCAAATCAAGTAATAGCTAATGAAAATAATTTTACAGTTTTAATAGACATCACAGATTCCAATTTGCTAGCCAAAGCTAGAAGTGATGCTTATGATATTTTATTTACAGATTCAAGCGGAACAAGCACTTTGAATTATGAAAGAGAATTTTATGATAGTGTGACAGGCAAATTAACAGCTTGGGTTAATATGAATATTTCCAGTTCAACTGATACAGAAATTTATCTTTATTATGGTAATAAACAAAATGAGACAGACATGGCAGCGGAAAGTACGGCTTGGGATAGTAATTATGTTGGAATTTGGCATTTAGAAGAAACCGTTATTGATGAAAGTTCTGAAGTCGGAGTCCATTATGATTCAATGATTAATTCTGGAAATGGTGATCAATATGGCAATAACGAGGTAACAACACAAATTTATCGTGGTCAAGAATTTGATGGTATAGATGATTATATTGATATTGGAAATACAAGCAATAGCATTAATACTGTTTCATTTTGGATTAAAACAAATAGTCTAACTGAAGACTTATTAGATTTTGATGGAGGCACACATACTATAAAAATTAATGCTGGAGTACTTGAGGCTGGTGGTTTTGCTTCGCCAACTATTTATATTGACGGAATAGCAACTACCAGTATTGATACCAATTGGCATTATGTCAGTGTTGTTACGGCAACATCATTTAGTGCTAGTGCTGTTCAAATAGCTAAAATCTCAACTAATTATTTTGATGGTTTAATTGATGAGCTTAATTTTTCTGATGCCAGCAGAGGTTCTACTTGGATTAAAACTAGTTATAATAATCAATACAACGTTGGATTTATAAGCCTGAACAGTGAAGAACAAGTTACAAGTTTTTATGAAACAAATTTAATTACTTCTGTGCCAGATTCTTCCACAGGTTATAAATGGCAAGTGCTGGCCTGTGATAGTGATGGAGATTGTTCGCCTTGGCAAATATTTGACAGTTTAACACCAAATTTTAAAGTAGATATTAGTCCGCCATCAGCTCCTGGTATTTTGCTTGAAAGCAGTAAAACTAGTTCTAATATTGTTTTAACTTTTGGATCAGAAACTATAGAATCAAACTTTGCTACTTATAAAATGTTTTATGCTACCAGCTCTTCCGTAGATGAAAATAGTGTTGAGCATGTTGATGCTAATTTAGGATTTATTGATTACGGTGGAGAAACAATCACCAATATTATAGCTTTACTTTCTGACACACAATATTATTTCAATATTTGGGCTTATGATGAAGTCGGAAATAAAGCAAGCTCAACTGAAGTCATGTATGCTACAAATCCAGCAGTTTCTTCGCCTGGTGTTGCTTTTTATACTAAAAATGAAAGAACTTTGTATTATCAAGTTTGGGACGGTAATAACTGGGGAACTGAACAGAATGGTCCAACTCTGGGAACTGCTGCTGGAGATAATATTAGACATATTAGATCAGTCCGAAGTGATGATGGTGGAAAAATTGGTGTTTTAGTCAAAACTTGGGATGGTGTTAATCAAGAATGGTGGGGAACAGTTTATAATTTTGTAGCTGATACTTTTGCTACATCAACCCAACTTGGATCTTCATTAAGCTCAGTTAATAATGTTCAATTAATGACAGCTTGCATAGCTTATTTGTCTGATAATGAATTTGTGGTAGTGGGCAACAATGGAATAGCTGATGGTAGTTTAGTTTATTCCTGGAATGTTACTGATGATTGGACAAGTGAAGGTGCTGGTCCAGATCCAGTTGCAATTTTAGCTGGTTGTAAAATGGTACGACGATCAGGAACTGATAATTATTTATTAATCACCCACGATGATGATAATCATGTTGGTTCGGCTTATTATTATGGTGGTTCAACTTATAGTAATTCTTGGACAACATGGACTGAACATGCAACGTTAGAAGAAGATACTGATAATTTTGCTCCTGATGCTTACTTTGATGAAAGTAGTAATACTCGTGGTGCTATTAGTTTTTCTAATAGTGATACTAATTGGAATACCCAAGCCAAATTTTTTATTTGTGATAATACTTCCATTAATTATGGATCAGCTAATTCAAGTAGTAATGAATGGACTAATGATTTTATAGATGGTGAATTTTTTATAAATCATGGTGGAACTGGAGATGCTTATTTTGTTGGTCGTGATATTGACCAAAGATTAAGTGTTTTAAAAATGGACATAAGCACTAATCAAACAGTTTGGGCTACATCTACTAACGCTAGCGATATTGCTGGAACTAATCTATATAATGAAACTAATGACTCTCAAAAGCCCTATGCTATTACATTTTATAAAAATAATAAAGGTGTAGTTGCTTACAATGATGTTAGTAATAACTTTCCATATTATAGAATAATTAATGCTAGTTCTAATGCCCTTGATTCTAGTAGCACACAAATTCCTGGTGCAGATAGTAATATTTGGACAAGAATGAGAATTATCAATGATCCAAATGAAGATGAGTTTGTTACGATACTCCAAAATGATGATGTTGACTATTCGGCTGTTTTTTGGAATGGTGTAGATGAAAAATTTTATAATTCCACTGATCATTCTGGTTCAAATCAAGTATGGACTGAATTAGCAACTACTTCTGGAGCATTTGATCAAGATGATGAAAATATTAGTTTTTCATTTTCCAATTATAATGCTGCTCCGAACTCTCCAAGTTCTTTGATTCAATACAAAACAGATGCTACAACTGCTATTGCTAATTTAGGCTGGACTGATGAAAGCACAGTCAAATTTTCAGCTGATTTAACCGATCCTGACACAGAAGAAAGTATCAGTGTTTATTTAGAATTAATTCTCAACACTGATACTTACACATCTTCAACTACTGAACCAACTAACGCTTGTACAGCTAGTACTATTTATAAAAATTGTTCTAGTAAAATTTGGTTAACAGCTACTAGCTCACTTGGTGATTATAGTTCAATACCATTTACTTCAATAGCAACAATTAATTCAATTTCAAGTTCAACTATCGGATACAAATGGAGAATAATGGCCTGCGATGATGAAAGTAAATGCTCTTCATGGATAGCATTTAATACTAGTAGTCCTAATTTTAAAGTTGATGTAACAGCACCAGCAATTCCAGGGGATTTAACTATCATTGCTAAAAATAGTAGTAGTATAACTCTTGATTTTGGGGCAGAATCTAGTGACACTAATTTTAGTAATTATAAAATATTTTATTCAACCTCAACGCCAGCAACAATTAATGATATTGAACATAATGATTCTGATTTAAATACTGCAAATTACGGAGGAACATCTGATACGGTAGTTAGTGGACTAGCATCTTCAACGCTTTATTATTTAAACATTTGGGCTTTTGATTTAGCTGGTAATATGGCAACTGCAATTGTTCAAGTGTCAACAACTACTAGTGCGTCTGCTAATTTAATACAAACTTCTTACTTATTTGAAAATGACAATGGAAGTGATGTTGATTCAAATACATCTCCAGTTTCAGCTGATACAACTATAAACAATTTAGAAATTGGTGAAAGATTGAGTGTTAGAATTCAATTTGAAAATAATGGAGGGGACATTGCAAATAACAAGGTTTATAAATTTCAATTTGAGAATCAAACTGATGCTCCAGGAGTTTGGGTTGATATTGGTGCCTCATCAGAAATAAGCTATTCTTCTGGCTTGGCTGGCTCAAATGGTAATCCAATCACTTCCGACAAAGCAAGTGCTAATTCAAATACATGGATGGATGGTGGTTGGTATTCAGATACAAATTTATCAGATTCCTTAAGTTTGAATTATGATTATTACACAGAATTAGTATCCATGATTGAAACTAGTAATGCTTTAGCTGGAAAAACTTATCGTTTAAGAATTTATAACAATACAGATAATACAGAATTAAACACTTATAGTATCTATCCAACTTTTTCAATTATTGCTAGTTCAATTGAAAGATTTTCCAAAGATGGAGTCGCTAGTTTAAGTTCAGGAACAGATGACTTAACTTATTTCTTAGATCCTAAAGGATACAGCGATCTTGGAACTGATGACGCAAGCCGTGACGGAATAAATTCAACAGCTAATATTCCTGTATTTAATTTTATTGTTAAACATACCAATGATACTGATGCTATGTCTATAAGCTGGAATGGTCAATCTAGCATGGCCGCCTCTACTAGTGCAATATCTTTACAGATTTATAAATATGGATCACCAAATGAATGGATTACAATAGCCTCAAGTACAGCAGCTACAATTAATACTGATTTAAATTTAAATGCTAATTTAAATGCTTCTTTGTCTAGTTATTATGACGGTTCTAATTGGACAAGTTTTAGAGTTTACCAAGAAAGTGGTACGCAGAATTTAAAAAGTGATTATTTCAATGTTACTTATTCTGCTCCAGTTCCAGACATAGAACAACTTCATTATAGATGGCGAGATGATGACGGAACTCAAATAACAGCTAACTGGAGAGAATTGGAAGATGAAGGTGATCCAACTGGAGCAACTAATCCAATAGAGATTGGAGAAAAAATACGATTAAGATTAGAGGTGGCAAACTTAGGAGCAGGCGCAGCAAATAATTACACTTATAATTTAGAATATGCTTCAACTAGCAACAATTGCTCAACTGGTGTTGGTTCATGGAATAGTGTGACGACTAATGGAAGTGGGCATTTTGATATGGCAACAACAACTAATTTCAATAATGGAGATCCTACAACAGCTCAATTGGCTAATTCAGAACTTTATACTTTTACTGCTGGTTCAATAGTTAAAGATCCAAATGTTCTTAGTTCGTCAATTACTTTGAATGAAAATAGATATACAGAAGTAGAGTATTTGATTGAAGCAACATCTAATTCTGTAGTAGCTGGAACCTATTGTTTTAGATTAACTAATAACAGTAACGTATTAGATGATTACATAAAATATCCGATTTTAACAATGGGAGGAAGTACTAATAATATACCAGCCTTTGCTTCAGATGGATTGCCAAGTGATGGAGGATCAGCTTCAACATCACCAACAAGCTTTGGAGATGATATTACTTTTACGGGTACAGGAGGTGATGCTGATGGAGATGATTATTATTTAGCAATTTGTAAAACAGATTCAGCAAGTGCAGGAAATGATGGTCCACCAAGTTGTACTGGTGGAAATTGGTGTATTTCTGATTCAACTGCTAGCTCCACAGAAGCAAGTTGCACTTATGCCACTGATGATAATCAGGAATCTCTTGCTTGGTATGCTTTTGTATGTGACAAACAACCAGGATTTAACATTGCAAAATGTTCAGCAAGCTCACAAGGTCCAGGTAATTCATTAAATGATTCACCTTTTGTAATTAATCATCCTCCCGCTTTTACCAGTGTTGCTACTGAAATTGAAAACCAAGATCCAGGAAGTACCTTTAAATTTGAAACAGTTTCTTCTGAAACAGATATTGTTGGCGGAGAGGATACAGCATCTTTATATATTTGTTTAGTTGATAATGCTTCCTCTGCAGGTTGTGCTGGTGTAGCAAGTAATACTGTTTGCTCTGTTATTGCTAGCACCTCAGATAATTTATATTGTACATATAGCGATATTGCTCCAACGCCAGCAACTACCACTACTTATTATGCATTTATGTATGATAGTCATGGACTTGCTGCTACCACAAATTCTTTAAGTGACACTTATACCATAAATAATGTTCTTCCTGTTTTAGGAACTACAGTATTAAACGGTGGTAGCAAAATAGATTTAAATTTAAAAGGAGCCTCTGATACTGTTGTTAACGTTGTTAATGCTTCCATTGTTGATCAAAATGGTTGTGATTCTGGAATCGTTAGTGCTTCAGCAGTTATTTATATGACTGGTGCTACAAATGGAGTAAATTGTACTGATAATGATAATGATTGCTATCAACTTGTTCCGTTGAATTGTACAAAAAATGATTGTGTAGATGATAATGATCCAACTGCTAGTTATACTTGTTCAGCTGGCTTGGCTTATTTTGCAGTTCCAACTGATCCAGCTGAAGGTAATCCTAATGAAACTCATACATGGGTTGGAAGAATACAAGTTTATGATGGTGCAAATTATGTCTCTGAATCATCAGTCGGAGTAGAATTAATTACTGGTCCAGCTCTTAATGTACCTGAATCACTAATAGATTTTGGTTCAGGAATGTTTCCTGGTGATGACACAGGCACAACTAATTCAACGACTACGATTGAGAATGCTGGAAATTCTCCAATAGACACTGATATAGCTGGCACAAATATGGAAGGAGACACAGGCGACATTATTACTGTTAATTATATAGAATGGAGTTTAGTTGATGGTTTTGATTATTCTACTGGCAATCCTTTAAGTCTCGGTGGCGAACCTGCTAGTATTGATATTTCAAGACCAACGACAGCTTCTGGCACAACTGGTATGATGTATTGGGGCATTGAAGTGCCATTTGGAGTTGACGCCAGTATATATAATGGAGAGAACACTTTTACTGTAATTTTTAATGAAACAGGATGGTAATTTATTAAAATTAAAATCTAATATTGATAAATTACATAATTATGATATTATGTAATTATGACATTATATACACACCAAGATTCAAATCGTAGAAAGACTTGGTTATTGTTAACAAGTTTTTTAGTTTTTGTATCCATAGTTGGATATATTTTTAGCGTTTATATGGACAGTTCTGCAATTTTATATTTTGCAGTTGCTTTTAGTATTATTTCAAGTTTTATAAGTTATTGGTGGAGTGATAAAATTGTTTTAAAGATGAGTGATGCACATGAAATAAAGTTTGAAGATAATAGAGAACTTTACAGAATAGTTGAAAACCTTTGTATCACGGCTGGGTTACCAACACCAAAAATTTATATTATTAATGATACAGCACCAAACGCTTTTGCGACAGGAAGAGATCCTGAACATGCCGTCGTTGCAGTAACAAAGGGCTTGCTCCAAAAACTTGATAGAGCAGAATTAGAAGGTGTAATTGCACATGAGTTATCGCATATTGGCAATAGAGATATTTTACTCATGACAATAGTAACGGTTTTAGTTGGCGTAGTGGTTTTGCTTGCAGATTGGTTTAGACGATTTACATTCTTTGGACGCAGAAGAAGCAATAAAAATATGCACATCAGCATTGTAATTTTAGCTATTGTTTTATCAATTTTAGCTCCTATTTTTGCATATTTAATGCAATTTGCAATTTCCAGAAAACGGGAATTTTTAGCTGATGCTTCAGGTGCTTTGCTCACTAGATACCCAGAAGGATTAGCTAGTGCTCTTGAGAAAATTGCTTCTGATCCAGAGCCTCTTGAAGTAGCCAACAGAGCAACAGCTCATTTATATATTTCTTCACCATTCAAAAAGAAAGTGGGAAATAAACCGGGTTTTTTCGCAAAAGCATTTATGACACATCCATCAACTGAAGAACGAATAGCTGCCTTGAGAAATTTAAATGTTTAATTAAAAATAAAAATAATGAATAAAAAAGTATTAATTATCGGAGAAGTTTTATTTGATAGATTTTCTAATGGAGTCAAGGTGCTTGGAGGAGCACCTTTTAATGTTGCTTGGAGTTTAAAAGGCTTTGGTTTAAATCCTTTATTAATAAGTAGAGTTGGTGATGATGAAAATGGTAAAGAAATTATTAAAACAATGAAAAATTGGGAACTTGATATTTCTGGAATTCAAATTGATAAAAATCATCCAACAGGAGCGGTAAATATTGAAATGAAAGGAAATAATCACACCTTTGATATTCTAGCAAATCAAGCTTATGATTTTATTGATTTTGAAAAAATAAACGATTTAATTTTAAAAAATGATATTAAATTATTATATAATGGTAGTTTATCATTAAGAACAAATAAAACCTATAATGATTATTTTGAATTCAAAAAAGAAATAAATATTTCAAATTTTCTAGATGTTAATTTAAGAAAACCATGGTATGATATTCAAAAAATAAAAAAACTTATAAATATAGCAAACTATGTAAAATTAAATAACGAAGAACTAATAGAAATAACTGGAATAAAAAATGAGAACATAGACAAATTGGCTCAAAAGTTTTTTGAAAAAAATAATTTCAAAATGTTAATATTAACAAAAGGGAATAATGGTGCAACTATTTTCACAAAAGATAAAATATTAAATAAACCATCAGTAAAAAAAGAAAAATTTATTGATTCAGTTGGAGCTGGTGATGCTTTTAGTTCAGTTGTAATTTATGGTATTATTAACAATTGGAAATTAGATAAGATATTAAAAGTAGCCTTAAAATTTTCATCTCAAATTTGTTGTATTAAAGGTGCGGTTATTAAAGATAAAAAATTTTATAAAATTGTTCTAAAATAAAAAATATTTAACAGTTCCGTATAAATTCCAAAGTGGGTAGTAGTCAAGCCTATTTTTAAAATTAAATTATTACAAGAAATAAAAAAGTGTTATTTTAACCACTATTCGTTAGCAATTTTTTTAGCCATTTTTAACATAAATCCTTCCACCCACTCTTGATCTATTATTTCATCAACTCGTGATTTATTTATTTTTTTAAAAAACTTCTCAATACCAATATTTTTTAAAGCCTCGTATTCTAATTTGTCTTGTTCATTTTTATCATCCATTCCAGGAATTGAATTAATTGCCCTATTAATATCAATTGTTCCATTTAAAAATTCATATAAATCTTCAAAAGTTGAAAAATCACTTAATTCATCTTTAGATCTATAACACTTAAACTTCTCTTCAATTTTTGATAGTTCTTCAGGAAAATATTGTTTTAATCTTTCAAACCCTCTTTTATATGCATCTTTTTCTTTTATCTCAATATAGCTTATCCAATCTTTTTTCTGATCAATTTTATTTATCTCATTGTTAAATTCCTCTTGTCTTAAATGACCTAATTCATGCACCACAACAGCAAAAGAAAGAAAAATATCTCCCTTTGGATATTGAATTTCAAAATTGTTCAACCCTTCCTTTATTCTTCCCGTTCCCTGAATCTCTATTGGCCAACCAAGCGACTTTTTTCTTTCACTAAGATTATCAGGTAATTGATTTAAAGCAATAATATCATTTTTTTCTAAAATATATTTTTGTTTAAATATCTTATTTTCATTCATCATAAGCTTATTTTTTTTATTTAATGTTAGTAAATATCAGCACTCCCTATTGACATAGCTTTAAAAATATGCTATACTTACACCACGTTCATTGAAATATCTTTATAAATCTATATCTATTATAGCACAATTCAAATTTAACAGGAGGATATATATCATGATAAAGCTAAAAGACTATATCGAAGAAGAACTCAAAAGTCAAGGAGAAACTTTTGGAGCAATTACTGCAATATTGATTTGTGAACAGAGAACATGGGATTTGTTTGAAAGTAGTCCCTATGAGCTATACAAAGGTAAGAAGAAGGTGGCTTTAGCCCTTGAAATTGAAATACCAGGCCATGATGGAATGTGTGTACCCCCTTTTAATATTTGGACGAAGAACCGAGTTTATTTTTTACAAACCAGTGAAAGTCATAATGTTGCAATTATTCATAGTATTCCACGCAATCCAAGTGATGAAAAAACTCCACTTTCCGTGAATGGATAAACAATAAGAGAAAAACTCCTAGAACCATCAAGATGCTCAAAATTACCGAGCATCTTTTTTTTATTGCCACAAAAATGCTATACCAAAATTACGAAAGACAAAAAACTTAAAAACAAAGCTAAACACAAAATACAAATCAATTATAAATACATCTAAAAATAAAATATCAGTATTTAGATATCTTGACAAAAAAAGGCTTAATTTATAAATCAACAGGTAAAAAACGAATTAAGTATATTCTAGAAAAACCTAGTAGGATAATTAGTATTTTAAAAGAAAAAAAGTTATTGATAAAAAGAAAATTAAAGTTGAGAGGGAATTCGAAAAATTTATTTTGATATTAACTTCTTCATATTTGAAAAGTTTTAATTTATAAAATAAACAATCAAGAGGAATTAATAAATTACTTCTTGCAATAAACTGATGAAGTATCAGACCTATAAGACCTTTTTTGGAGAAATTATTACGATTAAGAAAATAATCACACAAATTACATAAAATGGTAAAAATCAATTCATAGCATTAGTGTACGATCGTATCTTAATGCTATAAAAAATACGGAAACTTTTTAAATTCATTTAAACGCTTAGTGTGATTATTGTTGTTTACAATATATAACTTTAACTATGCAGTCGTACATTATTATTTACAATATATAATTATTGTTAGTCTTATTATTATAAGACAAATCCAAAGAGTAATTTTAAAAGAATAATGAAGTTTTAAATTATAGCATTTGCATACGATCGTACACTAATGCTATAATTAATTTATCAATTATAAACAATAATTATAAATATTCATGAAAGGCGATAAAAATTTTCGATTAGGTAAAAATCAACAAAAAATTCTTTTAACATTACTCACTGGTGTAAATCTTGGTTTTACTAGATCTCCTGGTATGTATTATAGAATTTTGGGAGATTTTAAAAAAGGTTGGTCTGATATAAATAAAGGGACTTTTGAACGAGCAATTGATGGTTTAAAAAAATCAAAGTTAATTTCTTTTACACAGTATGAAGATGGAAATTATCAGGCAACATTAACAGAATTTGGAAAAAACAGGGCAGCAGAATTTGAATTTAAAAAAATAAAAATAAAAAAACCAAAAAAATGGGATAAAAAATGGCGAATTGTAATTTTTGATATACCAGAAAAAAATCGTCGAGCTCGTGATGCTCTTAGAGCTTTATTAAAAAGATTAGAATTTATGGAATTACAAAAAAGCGTTTTTATCTATCCCTATGAATGTGAAAAAAATATTGGATTTTTGGTAAATTTTTTTAATATTCATAAACATGTTAGGTTTATTAAGGCTGAATATATTGATAATGCAAAGGATGTAAAAAATAATTTTGGTTTAAATTGAATACGCCATGCTTATTCTCAAAGGAGAATAATTACGAATACGATACGAATACGATTTAAGTTGAATAGTTAAATTTATAGCATTAGTGTACGATCGTATACTAATGCTATCTTTTTTATTTACATATTTTCATGGAACTGCTGTTAAATATCAGTTTAGGCATAAATTTTCATGAAATCTAAAGATTTAGATAAATTAGTATTTGGTAACAGTCCCATTATGTGATTTTTGGGATTTATTTAGTGTTGGAGTTTATTTTATCTGCTTTAAGTTTATTTGAATCGTTTTTTTGCTAAATTTTTAATTCTATTTTATAATGATATTGTAATTTATATAAATAAAAATTAAAGTATGAAAAAGATTTTAGTGTTTGGTGACAGTATAGCTTGGGGTGCTTTTGATTGTGATTATGGTGGATGGGTTGAAAGATTAAAAATAAAATATTTAAAAACATATAAAAAAGAAGGCTTAGGTGTGTATAATTTATCTATTTCTTCCAATAATACTAAAAGGTGTTATTTATAGTCTTAAAAGGAAATAGATATATTTAATAATATTGAACCAGAGGAATATGTTTTTTTGTTTTCAATCGATTCAAATGATCCTGCTTATATTGATACAAAAGACAATGTTTATGTTTCACTTGAAGAATTTAAAGATAATTTAGTAAAAATAGTTAAATTATCTAAAAAATATACATCAAAAATAATTTTTACTGGTTTATTAAGTATTGATGAGAATAAGACAATGCCTTGGTCTGACAATGAGTATTGGGAAAATAAAGATTTAAAAGAATACAACGATATTATAGAAAGAGTTTGCGAAAATAATAAATTAGATTTTATTTCATTTTGGGACTTACTAAATAAGGATGATTTAGAAGATGGATTACATCCTAATTCAAAAGGTCATGAAAAAATATTTAATTGTGTAAGTGAGTATTTTTCAAAAATAATGTTTTTATAAATGTTTTAGTTGTAAATTAGTATTTGGTGATAATTCCTCAAAAGAAGATTTGATAATACTTATTGTTTATAAATTTATGAAAAAATATTTTACAGTATTTAAATTGAGTATCGCTCGTGAGCTTGAATATCGTTTTAATTTTTTCTTAGGTCGTCTTAGAAATATAATAATTTTATTATTACTTTTTTATGTTTGGCAAGCTTTAACCTATAAAACTGGAAGTTTTGCAGGTTATACTCAACAAGAATTAATTACTTATATCTTTGGAGTAAACATTTTACGTTCCATCATTTTTGGTGCGCAAAGTAAACAATTAGCGTCAGAAATAAATGATGGATGGTTTTCAAAATATTTAGTACAGCCAATAAATGTGTTTCTATATCAATTTTTTAGAGAACTAGGTGAGCGAAGTATTCATTTATTTTCGGCAATTATTGAAGTAATAATTTTTGTATTAATTTTAGACGTAGATATTTTTATACAAACTAATTTTTTAATCTTAATTAGCTTATTTTTTTCTATATTATTTGCTACGATACTTTATTATTTGCTTAGTTATTTAATTAGCATGCTTGCTTTTTGGTCTCGTGAAACAATGAGTCCACGCTTTCTTTTTGAATGGTTTTTAGAATTTGCAAGCGGAGTTTATTTTCCTTTGGATATTTTATCGAAATTATTTTTTGTTAGTTTAACTTTCTTGCCTTTTATTTATTTAATATTTTTTCCAATAAGTATTTATCTAGGTAAATACGGAACAACACAAATGATAGCTGGTATATTTACACAGTTAATTTGGATAATATCAATTGGAATGTTGAATATTTATGTTTGGAATAAAGGTTTAAAAAAATATTCTAGTGCAAGTAGTTAATTTTTGGTATGAAAAAATATTTAATAATAATCAAAACAGAATTGCAAAGACAATTTACTTATAGATATGAAATATCCAGTTATGTTCCTGGTAATTTTTTTGAATTATTTTTTTCTTATCTTTTGTGGACAATTATTTATCAAAGTACAGAAGTAATTAAGGGTTATACTTATCCTGAAATGGTTACATATATAATTATTGGATGGATATTTACTTTTATTACCTCAACATATAATTACGAAAGTGTAATTTCAAGAGACATTAGATTGGGGAATCTGACTAATTATTTACTTAAGCCAATTAGCTATTTAAAATTCACTTGTATTTCTGCTATCGGTAGAGTTGGTATAGCTTTTTTCTTTATTGTATTTCAAAGTATAATCTATATTTCTTTATTTGGAGATAAAATGATTTTTAATATTACTATTGAAAAAATTTTAATTTTACTGATAATGATGATTTTCGCTTTTTTTATTAAATTATTTTTATCAATTCTGGTTGGTTTAATGTCTTTTTGGTTTACAGAAATTAGTGGGCTACACACATTTGCTAATATATTTGTT
>JAGLJW010000025.1 GCA_023142215.1 Candidatus Parcubacteria bacterium | reverse complement strand
GTTTTGAAGGTGAGTTATTTTCTTCCTTTCATGTACACATTTTTTGTTCCGATTCAATTTTTCTTAGATAAAATTTCATTAAACCAAGCTTTAATTGGAATCGGAGTTCAGTTTATTTGGTGTATATTATTATATTTAATTATTAAAATTGTTTGGAAATTTGGTTTAAAAAAATATGAAGGCTATGGTATTTAAAAAAATATTAGCAATAATAAAAATTGAAATACAAAGACAGATGACTTATCGAGCTGATTTTTTATTTTTTCGTTTAGCTAATATTTTAGAAATTGTAGTTTTAATTATTATCTGGACAGTTGTTTTTAAAACTAATGAAATTATAGCTGGATACACATACAAAGAAATGATGACTTATATTACAGTTGGTTGGTTAATGCTATATTTAACTGCAAATTACGGATTAGAACATGTAATTTCTAGACATATTTATGAGGGAACGCTATCAAGTTTTTTAGTAAAACCCATTGATTATATTAAATATATCATTATTTATTGTTCAGGAAGAATAACAGTTGCTTTTGCTTCTGGCATATTAACTGCAATTGCATTAATCATAATAATGATTGAAAATATTATTATGATTAATAGTTTGCTTGATTTATTAATTATTTTTGTAATGCTTGTTTTTGGATATTTTATAAATATATTTATATCAATTCTAATTGGAATGTTGGCGTTTTGGACTACATTCATAAATGGACCGAGATATTCAATAAGAATTTTAATTAGTTTTTTGTCTGGAAGATTTTTTCCTTTAAATATGCTTCCAATATTTTATTATAAAATGATTTTATTTTTTCCATTTGTTTATATATATTTTATACCACTTCAATTATATTTAGGAAAAATTTCCACCGTACAAGGATTAAAAGCTTTAGGTGTAGAGATAATTTGGCTAGCTTTACTTTATGGCTTAATTAGGATATTATGGAAGAGAGGATTAATAAAATATGAAGGAGTCGGAATGTAAAAAACAAATCTTATTTTTTGTCATTTCGCAAAATTATGCCTTGAAATAAAAACGATGTTAAAGAGATTTCTCACCCTCAAGGGGATTCGAAATGACAAAAATATTCTTATAATTAATTTAAATTTATGTCAATAATAAAAGTAGAAAATTTAAATAAAACTTACGAATATTATAAAAAACAACCCGGGTTACTTGCTTCAATTAAAGGTTTATTTAAACGTGAAAAACTTTTTACTGAAGCTGTAAAAAATATTAATTTCAATATTGCCGAAGGTGAATTAGTTGGGTTTTTAGGTCCAAATGGTGCTGGTAAAACTACTACTTTAAAAATGCTCTCGGGCATACTTCATCCAACAAGCGGTGAAGCAAAAGTTTTAGGCTACAAACCATGGAAACGACAAGCAGAATATCAAAAACAATTTGCATTGGTTATGGGTCAAAAAAACCAACTTTGGTGGGATTTACCAGCAATGGAAAGTTTTATTTTGAATAAAGAAATTTACGAAGTCAGTGATGAAGATTTTAAACAAAATTTAGATGAATTAGTTGAACTTTTAAATATTAAAGATATTCTAAATATACAAGTACGAAAACTTTCACTTGGGCAAAGAATGAAATGCGAACTCGTGGCTGCTTTATTACATAAACCAAAAGTTTTATTTTTAGATGAACCAACGATCGGTCTTGATGTAGTAGCCCAAAAAAGCATTAGGGATTTTCTTAAAAAATATAATAAAGAAAAAAAGACAACTATTATCTTGACTTCTCATTATATGGAAGATATCAAAGAGCTTTGTGAGCGAGTGATTATAATTGATTATGGAAAAATAATGTATGATGGTAAATTAAGTGATTTAGTAAATAAATATGCAAATTATAAAGAATTAAAAATTACTTTTTTGAATGATGGTGTAACACGTGAACAGATTGAGAAATATGGTGAAATTAAAGATTTTAATAAGTATAGAGTAAGAATTAGAATAAAACGCAAAGAAGCCAAGAATGTGGCTGCACAAATTTTAACATCAGATTTGCCAGTTGATGATATTTTAATTGATGAAATTGATATAGATGATATAATTCGTAAAATATTTGGAAATAACAAAAAACTTGACTAAAAGTTAATCTTTTGATAAACTAAAGATGAACTAATAATTAATTCAAACTATATGCAAAAAACCGTTGGCTTAAAAGAATTAAGACAAAATATGACCAAATATACTGATAAAATAAATAAAGGTGAAACTTTTATTGTATTTAAACAGTCAAAACCTTTATTTAAAATATCACCACCAGAAGATGAATATTGGGAAGAAGTCGTTGATTTTACAAAAATAAAAAAAGGCGGAGTAAATATTAATGATATTCTGTCTAGATTATAATATGGACAAGATATCCAAAGCTTTAAAAAAATTTAAAGTTAATGAAAAAATTAAAATCAAATCTTTACTTAATAAAGTTAAAATTGGTGATTTTAATAGCTTAGATATTAAAAAACTAAAAGGACGCGATGATATTTATAGAGCTAGAGCTGGAAAAATAAGAATTATTTATAGAATTAAAAACAAAGAAATTGTTATTTTAGCTATTAGTAGAAGATCTGATAATATTTATAATTTAAATAAATAATTTAAAAGTTATGACAAAAGAAAAATTATTTCCTCGTATTGGTGTGGGGGTTTTAATTCAAAATAAAAAAAGCGAAGTGTTAATGGGATTAAGACAGGGATCTCATGGTGTTAATGAATGGTGTTTTCCTGGAGGGCATTTAGAATTTGGTGAAACTATTTTTGAAACAGCAAAACGTGAGACAAAAGAAGAGGTTGGTTTGAATGTTAGTGATTTTGAATTGATTTCAGTAGCTGATGAAATGCGATATATAAAAACAAACAATAAGCATTATTTAAATATTGGAATAAAAGCTATCTGGAATGGAGATAAACCTAAATTAATGGAACCAGAAAAATGTAAAGAATGGCAATGGTTTGATTTAGAAAAGCTTCCTAAAAATATGCTTGGGGGTACAAAATTAACAATTAATAATTTTAAAAAAGGTAAAACATATGACAACAAAAGATATATACAATCTTGCTGTGAATCTAGGAATTGATTCCGATCTTCGCGGAACAGAGAAAGTAAAAAAACAATTAGCTCGTGAAAAAAAGAAATACGAGAAATTAGACGATAAACAAAAGAAAAATTTTGATAAAGAAAAATTAACAAATCCATATTCTGATACAAGAATTTTGTTTGATGGTGGAAAAAAAGAAATTAAGAAAATTTTAGTTGGTATTGATATGGAAACACCAGAATTATTACTTGCTGACAAACTTGGTGGAATTGATTTAGTTATTGCACATCATCCTGAAGGAAAAGCACTTTCAAATTTAGATAATGTAATGCACTTACAAACTGAAATTTTAGCTAACTATGGTGTACCAATAAATATTGCTGAATCAATAATGAGATCAAGAATTTCTGAAGTTAGTAGAAGTGTCGCCCCTATTAATCACAACAGAGCAGTTGATGCTAGTCGTTTATTGAATATTAATTATATGTGCACTCATACCATTGCTGATAATTTAGCAGCAAAATTTTTGATTGATTTATTTGAAAAAAGAAAACCAGAATTTGTTGAAGATATTTTAGAAACACTTAAAGAGCTACCAGAATATCAAGAAGCTATTAAAATTGATGCTGAACCAAGATTATTTGTGGGGCAAAAAGAAAATTATTGTGGCAAAGTGGTTGTAACAGAATTTACTGGAGGAACAAGTGGATCTAAAGACATGTATGAAAAAATGGCTCAAGCAGGAATTGGTACAATTATAAGTATGCATATGGGAGAAGAACATAGAAAACAAGCAGAGAAATACCATCTAAATGTAGTAATTGCTGGACATATCGCAAGTGATTCTTTGGGTATGAATATATTTTTAGATGAATTAGAAAGTAAAGGAATTAAGATTTTAACCTGCTCTGGATTAACAAGGTTCAAAAGAAAGTAATATTTTTATATTAACAAAATCCAATTATTATTAATAATCGGATTTTGTTTTTAAGTCAAAATATGTTATAATCATATTAGTGAAATTGTTTATTATTAAACAATATTTATTCAATTATTTATGTTATGAACATAAAAAAAGAACGTAGAATTGAAGTTAACAGATGGGTTATAAATGCTCGTTGGTTTTACATTCTTGGCATTTTGGCCTTTGCTTTTTTAAGTGCAACAACCAGTGGTGTTAAAATAAATTTTTTCAATTTTGGTGGATTGTCAAGTTCTATTTTGTTAATTAATCTTTTATTTTTACTAGCCTTACGAAAATCTAAAGAAAATATTTCTAGCTTACGACTAAAAGTAATAAGTTATTTACAAATTTTTGTTGAATTAATTATTATTACAGTCGCAGTGTATATTACTGGTGGAGAAAATAGTGTTTTCTTCGCTTTTTATTTACTACCAGTTTTATCATCTGTTTTTTTGTTAAGCATGAGAGCTTCTATTTTTATAGCAATTATTTCAATTTCTTTCTTTGTTTTAGTTGTTGATTTTGAAACTAGAGGTATTTTGCCAAACGTAGAATATGGAGATAGTTCTTTTGTGGTAAAAATATTTTCAATTTTATTTTTATTTTTATTTATTGGTACTTTTTCTAGTTTTTTAAAAAGATTACTACTTAGCAGAGAAGAGCTTTTACAAGAAAAAACAGATGCCTTTGTTAGAGAAAGTGAATATAGAGAAAATGAGTGGAAACAACTTGATAAAACTACAAAATTGTTAGTAAAAAGAGACCATGAGTTAACTTCTTCAAATAAGGAACTAGAAACAAAAATGAAAGATTTGAAAAGATCGGAAAAATCAATGCTTAGTGCCTTTTCTGATTTAAAGCATGAAAGAAAAAAAACAGAAGAAGAAAGAAATAAAACAATGGCTATTATTTCAAATTTTGTTGATCCTATCATTGTGCTTGATAAAGAAGACAAAATTGAGCTTTTTAATCCAATAGCAATTGATTTGTTTGGTTTTGATGAAAGTGATCTTAACAAAAAAGTTTCAAATAAAAATAATTATTCAATGGAAAATTTTAAGGAAATTATTAATCAGGAATTTAAAGTTAAAAAAGACAAGGATTTAGATTCTGGTAATCATGTTGAGGAGATTACTATTACAATTAATAAGCAAGAATCAATTTATAAAGCTATTACTGCCCCAGTTTTAGATAATGAAAAGAAAAATATTGGCAATATGAAAGTTTTTTATAATATGACTCGTGAAAAAATGCTTGATAGATTAAAATCTGAATTTATTTCTATTGCTGCTCATCAATTACGTACCCCTTTAGCTGCAATTAAATGGGTAATTCAAATGGTATTATCAGGAGACACTGGACCACTTAATGATGAACAAAAAGAAGTTTTAACCAAAGGTTACCAAAGTAATGAAAGAATTATTGAGCTTGTTAATGACATGCTTAATGTATCCCGTATTGAAGAAGGGCGTTTTGGTTATTCTTTTGAGGAAGGTGATATTATAAAAGAAATTGACATAGTAGTTGACACTTTAGAGCCTAGAATAAAAGAAAAAAGCATTAAATTAACCATCACAAAACCTAATAAAATTCCAAAAGTCTACATGGATTCTAAAAAAATACTGTTGGTAATGCAAAATTTAATTGAAAATGCAGTAAAATACACACAAGAATCTGGCAAGATTGATATAATAATTGAAGTCGGTGATAAGTTTTTAAAGGTACATGTTAAGGATAATGGAGTAGGAATTCCTAAAAAAGATCAAGAAAAGTTATTCTCTAAGTTTTTTAGAGCAACTAATGTAATTAGGATGCAAACTGAAGGGTCTGGTCTAGGTTTATTTATGGTTAAAAATATTATAAAGAAACATGATGGGGATATCATTTTCAAAAGTGAAGAAGGCATGGGAACTGAATTTATATTTACATTACCAATTGATAAAAATTCATAAAGCGTGTATAATGTAATTAAAAATAATTTGTAAATTAATATTAATCTGTTGACATAGTTTATTGTTTTATACATAATATGTTTTCAGACTTTTTAAAAATATGAATGAAGAAAAAAAAGTTAAAGTATTAATTATTGAGGATGAAGTTTCTTTAGTTGATTTATTATCAAATAAATTAAAAAAGGAAGGGTATATAGTTGAAACAGCCCGTGATGGAGAAGATGGACTTGCTAAAGTTGTTGAATTCAAACCGATGTTGATTTTACTTGATATTATGATGCCAAAGAAAAATGGCTATGAAGTTTTAGAAGAATTAAAAAAGAAAAATATTAATACTCCTGTTATAATTATTTCAAATTCTGGTCAGCCAGTTGAAATTGAAAAAACAAAAAAATTAGGAGCAGTTGGACATTTAATTAAAACTGAATTTAGTCCTGAAGATGTTTTAGAAAAAGTAAAACAATGTTTAAATGGAAATAACTTGATTGATGAAGAACAGAATGAACAAGTACTAATTCCGAAAGAAAATCCTGATGTAAAGAAATTAGATATTAAAGTTTTATTAGTTGAGGATGATTCATTCTTACGTGAAATTAGTAGTAAAAAATTAACCAAAGAAGGTTTTACAGTCTTTGAAGCAACTGATGGTGAACAAGCAATACTTGGAGCAAAAAAAGTAAATCCTGATATTGTTTTGCTTGATATTATCTTACCCGCCGTTGATGGTTTTCAAATATTAAGTGAAATAAGAAGCTGGGACAATAAAGCTGGGAAAGTACCAGTTATTATGCTTTCCAATCTTGGTCAAGAAGATGATATCAAAAGAGCAATGGACGGTGGAGCTAACGATTATATGGTTAAAGCACATTTTACTACAGAAGAAATTGTTAGTAAAATTAAAGAATTGCTTAAAAAGTAGATTTTTAAGATTTAAGAATTAAGATTCGCTCCGCCATCCGCCAGCTGGCGGAGGCGGATGGCAAAAAGATTTAAGAATATATTGAGCCTCTTCTTGAGGCTCTTATTGATTTATTGTTAATTTTTATTATAATGTTAATTATATGAAGAAAAATTTAAAGAAAATTGAATTGTTGGCACCTGCTGGGAATATTGAAAAGATGAAAACTGCTTTGGCTTTTGGGGCTAACGCTGTTTATGTTTGAATTCCAGATTTTTCACTTCGTGTACGTATTAATGATTTTGATATAAAAAAAATCAGAGAAGCAAAAGAATATTGTCACAACTTAGGAAAAAAAATTTATGTAACTATAAACATTTTTGCTCATAATAAGCACATTGATAGATTACCAATTTATATAAAAGAATTAAAAAAGATTGGAGTTGATGCTTTAATTGTTTCTGATCCAGGAGTCATTGTTTTAATTAAACAAGAATGGAAAGATGCTCAAATCCATTTATCAACACAGGCAAATTCTACAAACTGGATGAGTGTAAAATTTTGGCATGATTCAGGAGTTAGCAGAGTTATATTGGGCAGAGAAACGACACTGGAAGAAATTAAAGAAATTCATAAACGTGTTCCAAATGTTGAACTTGAAGTTTTTATACATGGAGCAATGTGTATGGCTTATTCCGGTAGATGTTTTCTCTCAAAATATTTTGTTGATAGGTCAGGGAATTTAGGTGATTGTGTACAACCTTGCCGATGGAAATATTATTTAATTGAAGAAAAACGTCCAGACATGCCACTTGAAATTATAGAAGAAGAACATGGTTCGTATATTTTAAATTCAAAAGATTTAAATTTACTTAGGCACGTTAAAGATTTAATTGATGCTGGAATTGTTAGCTTAAAAATTGAAGGACGTGCTAAAAGTGTGTATTATCAAGCAATGATAAATGGAATATATTCGCATGCAATAGAAAACAGAGAAAATATTGCACAGAAAAAAATAGATTTTTTATATAAAGAGCTAGAAAACAAAATTATAAATCGTGGTTACACAACAGGATTTATTTTAAATGAAAAAGCTGATCAAGATATAGAAAATACACACCAAAAAATTAATTGGGAATTTTGCGGAATAGTTATTAACAGTAATGAAGTAAAAATTAAAAGTAAAAAATTAAAAACCAATAAAAATCAAATTTTTATTAAAGTTCATAATTGCATTAGGCTTAATGACGAAATTGAGATTATTATACCTAAATATAACGTGATAAAAATAAAACCTAAAAAAATAATTAATGCTGAAAATGGGGAAGAACTCAGTGAAGTTCATGGTGGACAGAAAAAAATTATTATTTTAGAAATAAATAAGAAAATACCAGAATTTTCTGTATTAAGGCGTAAAATTTGAAATTATTAAATTATCTAAAAAAAACTTTTTGGGAAAATTGTAAAAAAGCACATATCTGATATAATAATTATATGAAATTTACACGAACAAAAAAGCTATTATTTACTAATAATAAAGGTGGTGTTGGAAAAACAACACTTGCTTATAATACTGCAGTTAAATTTTCAGAAATGGGATATAAAACTGTTTTGATAGATTTAGATCCTCAATGCAATTTATCTCGTCTTTCTTTAGGAATGTTCAAAAAAAACTTATTTTCTGATACACAGAAAACAATTTATACAGTGCTTGAAGGTATTATTAAAGGAGGTTCTGATATTGATAAAAGTGTACAATTTGAAAAAGTTGGAACTACAGGAAACCTATTTATTTTGCCAGGAAGTTTAAAACTATCTCAATATGAAAATTCACTTATATCTGCTTATGGTGACGCAGCTCAAGGAGTTGAAAGGGGATTCTTTATTACAAGTGCTATTGATAGATTTCTAAATGAAAAGGGTTTAAATGAGGAAATTGATCTTTTTATTATTGATACATCTCCAAATTTAAATCTATTAAATAGAGTCATATTTTTAGGTTCTGACTATTTTGTCACACCGCTAATGCCAGATGCTTTTTCTGTTCAAGGTATTGAAAATTTAGGAAATACTTTTGAGGAATGGAAAAATAACTGGAAAAAAACAGCAAGAGTTTTAGCAAAAGACACTGGAATTTCGCATGATAAAGTTTTAGATGGGGAAGGCTTGTTTATCGGATACATAATAAATTCATATAATCAATATTCCAAAAAACCAATTAAGAATAATGAAGAATGGATCTCTAGAATCCCTGAGTATATTAAAAAATATTTATCAGAAAAACATTGCAGAAATGGTCTTGTTGAAAAATCTTGGAAATCAGAATTAGCTTTAATTAAAGACTATGGTCAATTAGCTCCACTAGCACAAATTAAAAACAAGGCTATATTTAATTTAAACCCAACTATTGATGGTTTTGAGAATGTGCAAAGAACAAAAGAAAATTTAGAACAATCACAAAAAGAACATACCATTCTTTCTGAAAAGATTTTAAAAATATTGGCAGAATACTAACTTCTGTAAATCGTTAATTTACTAAACAGCTTAAATAGTTACAATAATAATATTTCATTAGATAATATATAGCAATTCCAGATAGCATACAATTATAAGCTGTTATCAACAAATAGTTCCACATAAAAAACCAGTGTATAAAATATCTTTTATTTTAGTGGAAATTTTAATATTCAATGTTTTAAACACGATTAAAATAAGTTTTTTTTATTAATTTAAAAGAGAAAATAAAAGATACTTTTTTTGTTCCACCATGAAAACGATTTATTTTAAAAATATGATGAAAAAAATTATAATTTTATCAATTTTAATCTCTGTTACTCTAGTCATAGGTTTTTTTAATGTGTCAAAAGCCTCCGACAATTTAAACAGCACGACTACAACTGATAAATTGAAAAATGAAAAAACTACGAGTTACCATAATTATCACGTTCCACATGAACCGCTCGTGTATACTTTATATTTAGATCAGACAAAAAATAAAAATAATATTGAAATTTTAAAAAATATTGTTGAATTTATTTCAAAGAATATTTGGGGATTTCTTTTCATTTTTTTCACTTTTTTCATTTTTTGGTATTATTGGTTGCATAACCTACTTATTATGCGGAGATTTAAAAGAGAAATAATGGAAAAAAAGGGAAATTTTAAAATCGCACGTTGTAAAAATGAAAATACAAAAAGTAGAATTTATATGGTAGTTTATGATAAGAAAAAAAATAAGGAGGAAAATCCGAAGGAAAATCCGAGGAAAGGAAAATATTATCATATTGTGGATAGCTATACTTTGACAAAGTTAGGGTACAATTCTCATGATGATGCCCCAAGAAAAGACGAAGAATTTTCAAGAAAAAATAAAGAATTAAAGAATAGAATAGAATTACATGATATAAAGAGTGATATCGGATTTATTATCGGTAGTGCTGAAAAATTTAAAGAGTTAAGAAAAAGTATGAAAATTGAATAATATTTATTTCTTATAACTAATTAATCAGCTTAATTTATGAAAAAACAATTTACATTTTTTTTAATCTTAATTTGTGTATTAGGATTAGCGACAATTAATTTTAACAATCAATTTACACAAGCAAATCAAACAACAACAGTAAGTTCAGTTTCTCCAAATGTTATTGCACCAGGTGATACCGTTATGATTAACGGTATCAATTTAATGTATTCAGATATTGACAGTTCAAAAGTGTGCTTTAATGATACAAACACAAGTTGCGTTAATGCTGTTGATGCTGATTCATGGAACGATTCTCAAATCATAGTTAAACCAACATTGATTACTGATTATTATGGCATAACTAAAATAGTAAGGGATGGTTCGGTTATCAATGGTCCATTTTATTATTTAGAACCAATTATCAGTAGTGTTGAAATAGTAGATAATAAAATAACGGTTTATGCTAGTAGAAGCTACGCATATCACTCTTTTTCTGATTCCGCGGGCAATTTAATGTTTAATGGTCAAAATCTTGATGTAACTTATTGGAGCAGAAGTAGAATAGAGGCAATAGCTTCTGAGACATTAGAAAATATTGGAGATATTGAAATAGTTGTAAAAAATGGATATGACGCTGAAAGTAAACCTTATTCAACTTATACATGCGAATCAGATTTATGGTTTTGCAATGATTGGACTACGTGCAATATCAATGGCAGTCAAACAAGAGTATGTACCAAAACATACGACTGTTTGCTAATAAATACTCCATCTCCAACAACTTCTCAATCATGCACTCCGGAATGCACAGAAGATACATGGAACTGTAGTAGTTGGGGAGCCTGTTTATCTAATGAACAACAAAGTAGAACTTGTAATAAAATTTATGACTGTTCGCTAATAGACACTCCGTCTCCAGCAACTTCTCAATCCTGTGTTTATACTTCAGTTTGTACTTCTAATGATTGGTCATGTTCTAATTGGAGTGCATGTTCAACAAATAAACAACAAACAAGGACATGTAATAAAACTTCAAATTGCGAGGGTGGTGTATCTTCTCCTGTAACAACTCAATCTTGCACTTACACCCCGCCTTGCACAGAAGACATATGGCAATGCGGAAACTGGGGAACTTGTTCCCCGCAAGGGATTCAAACAAGAAGCTGTAATAGAACTTATAATTGCCCATCCGCAGAAACCGCATCGCCGGCAACATCCCAATATTGCCAAGTTCCAAACCAACCTCAACCTCAAACACCATCAGATGATTTAGAAATTGTTAATCAATCCTCAATAATAAAAGCAACAGTTAAACTTTTATGCCCTGTTAGTAGAACAATGGCAAGCCAAGGATCAGGAACTATTATTGATTCAGACGGAACAATATTAACCAATAAGCATGTTGTGGACGGCACAGTAGGATGTCTTGTTGGATTTATAGACAATTATAATGACGAGCCATATTTTGCGGACAGACACATAGCTGATATTTACAGCGTTTCAAGCAATTCTGATATTGCTATCTTAAAATTAAGAAATCCTTACAGTAAAGATCTTACCGCGATAAACATTACAGGAGGCAACAGCGATAATCTCCATTTAGGAGATCAAATTACAACTTACGGCTATCCAGGAAAATTCGGTACAAAAATAACCTATACCAGCGGAGATTTCAGCGGAGTTGATGGTAATTATTTAAAAACAACCGCCATTATTGAATATGGTAATTCGGGAGGTGGAGCTTATCTTAAAAACGGAACATTTATAGGAATACCCTCTGCCGTAATAAAAGGCGATTTGAATTCTATAGGTTATATATTATCCGTGAATAAAATCAATAGCTGGCTTAATAATTCCCCGATGGCATATAATAATAACGGCAATAATAACTACGCAAGAGTATCAATTTTAGAAGATATTGATTTAAACACGCTTGATTCTTTGGATTTGTTTATTTTTGATGAAGATGAAAATAACAATGCTGATAATTCCGATAATAATGATTACGACAAAAATTGTAAAAGTTATTACGGTGCAAACAGTTATTTTACGGGAGATTTTAATGAAGATGGACAAAGTTTATGCAGTTGTCGGAGTGGATATGATTGGAACGAGGCTGGGAATAGTTGTGTTGGTGATATTGTCCAAGAAGAAAAATCACTAATAACAAAAATAGACAATAATTTATCAAAAAGAATAAGCGGAAATATTTTATTGCAAGTAGAAAAAAACGGCGAGGGATGGTATGTATATCCTGACAACAAAAAGAAATATTATTTGGGTCGTCCAGCGGATGCTTTTGATATTATGAGAAATTTAGGACTTGGCATTAAACACAGCGAACTTAACGGCTATCTTGATTCAAAATTCCCAGTCGGACTATCGGGAAAAATATTATTAGATGTTGAACAAAACGGCGAGGCATATTATGTAAACCCTAATGATTTAAAAGGTTATTACCTTAATCGTCCTGCAGACGCTTTTAATATTATGAGAGAGTTGGGACTTGGAATCACAAATAATGATATAAGAAAAATTGATGTTGGCGAAATAGATTAATAATTAAAAAAAAGTTATTCAAAAAACAAAAAAAGAATTAATAAAATAAAAAAATAGCAGTAAAAAATAATATTGTAAAAATTATAATTAATCAAAATAAATCTTTATAGAAATTTATAAAAACATCTAATACATAATTCAATTTATTCCATTAATCCATATTTCTCAATATTTCTATCTACTAATTCTTATATATACTCAATTTGTTTTCTCCCTTGTTCTGTATTAAGACATAGAATTGCTTAAAAAAAATAAAACAGGGAATAGTGTTTTATTCCCTGTGAAATTAAATTAATGAAAAAATTTTATTTTTTTGTTATTTTTTGGCAGAAGCACCATATCTGGTTTGACTGACAACATCTGCACCAAGAATATTTTCGGCTTTTTGATAGATTGCCGAATCATTAGTTTTGCGTGCAATTTGAAGATAACGATTACCGATATCAGCTCTTTGTTTGTCGGTAAATGTAAAGAGAGATGCTATATCAAGACATTTAATGAAAACATCATCATCATGAAGATAGCTACTAAGATTTACAAGTTCCATTGCTTTCTGGTAATTATTAGCACTATTAACATGTGCACCAAAAGCATTAACAGCCTCTACCATGAGCTTAATAGAATGAATTTCATTAGCTATAGATTTAACAGGAAAAATTTCATTGCTAGAAAGAATAGTAGAAATAGAATATTGCAAAACACTAACACTTTTTTCGTGATAACTATTATTTAAACTTATAGCCATCGTAAAATGATGCATTACTGATTTTAAATCCAGATTCTCATTTAATGCGCTATCAATAAAAATACTTGAACCAATATAAAAATGTGCTTTTGCTTTATCATCTGAACTACAATTGCGATTAGCATATCCTAAACTTTTATTATCCATATATTTATTATCTATATAGTCATACCAGATGATTCTTGCTAGTCCAAGTTGTTGAAGATTACTAGAAAACTTTTTTGCTGTTTCAAAATCGGCTTTATGTTTGTTCTTTTCTACTATTAGTACAGCTTGTTCCATGTTGCCACTATTAGCATTTTTGATTGCCTGATCTACCCAATTTTCTTCTGCGAATGCATAAGAGGTAAATAGCAATGTAATAAAACCAACAATAAAGACTACAGTCAACTTTTTCATAATCTTTCTCCTTTTTTGTTAATGGTGATGATATTGTTTTTGCATTTCAAAACAAAAAAATAAAAATTTAAAGAGCAATATTCAAATAAAACTTCTATTGAATACTATATTCTATATTTAAACTATTTCTTAAGAAAAATAACTAAAATACAATATATGATATTTTATAAAAATTTAATTTCAACATCAAGATTATAATACAATTAAATAATAAAAACAATAGAAAATAATAATAATTTCTATATATTTGCTAATATTTAGTAATTAGATGTTACTATTAAAAAATATTTATTCCATTAATCCATATTTCTCAATATTTTTATCTGCTAATTCTTGTATATATTCAATCTGCTTTCTCCCTTGTTCCGTATTAAATAAATGTTTAAATCTTCCTTGCGGTTTTAAATATTCTTCTACTTTAATTTTTTTAACTATTTTAGTTTTATTTATCAACTTACCATTTACATATTCTAACTGCGGATACAATCCTGTTTGAGCAGCTAAACGACCCATTTCTGGTGCTTGTGAAGGATTTATTTTCCAACCAGGAATGCAAGGTGATAAAATTTGGATATAAGCTGGACCTTCCATTTCAACTGCTTTATTAACTTTTGCTTCAATATCATAATTATAACCAACTGTTGTTTGAGCTACATAATTTAAACCATGAGCAAGAGCAATTGCGATCATGTCTTTCTTTGATTGATGTGATCCAATAGCATCAATTGTTTCTCCAATTCCAGATGGAGTAGTTGTTGTTGATGATCCCCAGGGCGTAGCCCCGCTGGCTTGCATTCCTGTATTTGCATAAGCTTCATTATCAAGACATACATACATCATATTATGTCCTCTTTCAAAACAACCAGATATCCATTGGAAACCAATATCATAAG
>JAGLJW010000024.1 GCA_023142215.1 Candidatus Parcubacteria bacterium | reverse complement strand
TTTTATGATTATTCATATATTATAACTGTTATTAATTACATATAGTGTATTTAACTACATTTATAGTATAGCATAATTTTTTATTTAATACAATACTATGCTTTTTAGCTACACTATTGGTAGCTATCTACGTTTATAATATACAAGATGGAGAATAATCATTTTTTAAAACTACTAATTGCTAGCACGTTCTATTTAACGTTAGTCATATCTCACCATCAGAAAGAATAGTTATAATATCGTTCTGAGACCGATGAGGTTTATAATATTTTATTGGATAAATTAGTTTAAATTAAGTGTTTGTTTACATGCTAGTTGACAACTTTTTATGTATATGATATACTTAAAGTTGTAAACTAATACGTAAACTATGAAAATAAAAGAATTAATATTAGAACAATTAAATAAAAGAGACAGTGTTAGAGTTGCTGATATTGTTGAAAAAACAAATTTTTCTCGTGCTTATGTGAATAGGATTTTTAGAGAGCTAAGGGAAGACGGAAAAGTGATTTTATTGGGGAAAGCAAATCAAGCACGATATGTGAAAGCTGAGAAGGAAAAAATATTAAAAGAAAAAAGCAAAATATTAAAGATAAAAAAAAGTTATCAGAATATTAATTTGTCTGAGGATTTTGTTTTTGATGAAATTAAAAAAAATTCAGGAATATTAATTAATTTGGAAAATGATTTGTTTGGTATAATTAATTATGCTTTTACTGAAATGTTTAATAATGCTATTGATCATTCAAATTCTCAGAATATTGAAATTAATATTGAAAAAAGCGATAATATTAAATTTTCTATTATTGATAGGGGAGTTGGTATCTTTAATAATATTATGAAGAAAAAGGGCTTAAATAGTCACATGGAAGCGATACAAGATTTATTAAAGGGAAAACAAACCACTGCTCCTGAAAAACATTCAGGGGAAGGTATATTTTTTACTTCAAAAATAGCTGATAACTTTATTATTGAAAGTTCAGGCAAGAGATTAATTTTTAATAACATTGTGGAAGATATTTTTATAGAAGATATTAAAAAAGTTGATGGTACGAAAATTGTGTTTGTTATTAATATTAATTCCGATAGAAAACTTGGAGATGTTTTTAAGGAATATAGTGGAGATAATTTTAAGTTTTCAAAAACCAAGGTTGATGTAAGATTGTATAAGATGGGTTCAATTTATATTTCCAGATCTCAAGCTAAAAGAGTAATGAACGCCTTAGAATCTTTTGAATATATTATCTTAGATTTTAAACATATTAAAACAATTGGACAGGCATTTGCTGATGAGATTTTTAGAGTTTGGCAGAATAATCATCCAAATGTTCATATTAAAGCTGTTAATACTGTTGAGAATGTTGACTTTATGATAAAAAGAGCTGTTAAACGAGATAGTATATAACTTCATGAATAATATAATTAAACTACATACCAACTAGGTCGGTGTGTAGTTTAATTTATAAAATAGGTCAATGTTGGTCTTGTTTTTATATTAAAAAAATAACTGTTCAGACTAGAAATAACATTTAATAAGTGGCAGTATAAAAATATAATATAATAAACTAATCAAATCATATGAAGATTTTTACTAAAAAATATTTTATTCTTGGTCTTTGTTTAACTCTTGCTTTAGCATTTTTTCTTAATCCAATTTTAGCAGTTAAGCCAGATAAACCGTCTAATCCCAATAAGCCAGACAAACCTGAACCATCTCCTGAGCTCCCGACTTTGATTGAACAGATTGAGGCTGAGTTAGACTATATTGTATATTCCAGTTGGACAGAGGAAAATTTAAATTCTAAACGATGGGGATTCTTAAATTCTTCAGTTGATATTTATGGTGCACTTAATAGTAATAGAATTCCTTCGCAAGGAATTCCTAGTCGTTGGGCTTGGGTAAAACCGGGAATTGCTGGAATGACAGCAGTGGGAATGATGAAGGGGGTTGAATATTTAGATAGTCAGGCCGAAGATATAACAAAATATGATGCGGTGTTGGATAAATTTTTCTTAAGTTGGGTAAAGGAGCATAATCAAGGACAGAATAGAATTATTGGAGACCCAGATTTTGGTGCTTTTGCAGACAGGGTTTATTATGATAATTCTGGTAATGTTTTTAATAATGATATTTGGAAGACAGATGTTACTGCTCAAATGATGATTGCTATGCGGAAGTATTATGAATATAAAGTTGCTATTGGACAAAGTGCAGAAGCAGAGGCTTGGTTGACTAGTGGATGGATAATAATGAAAGACGCTACTGATTATCTTGTGAAAATGTATGATACAACTCCAGCTAACAAGGTGAAATTATTACCAGGCAATTCTTCTGAAAATGAATTTACAACTTGGATACACTTTGCTGCTAATGCTGTACCAGCTTTAAGAAGTGCTTCAAGATGTGCGGACATGAATGGAGCGTCTGATAGTAATTATTTAAGAGTAGCTAATGATTTAGTGTCAGGAATTGAATTAATGGAGGATGCAGACGGTTATGGGCTATATTTCAGATATATTCCTTATGAGAATGGCAGTTATGGATATCCAACTTATGGTGACGATATTGATCAGCTGACTTTTGTCCCAATTGAAACAGGTGCAATTGTTAATGATAGTTTTGCTCAAGGTGTTTCTGATTGGTGGACAGATAATATGACTTATCAAATATCCGATGAAACAAATTGGCGTTATTGGGGAACTCATTGGCATCGGTATTCTGATAATAGACCAGAGAATGAGTATCTTTATGCAGGTCCAGGTTTTCAGTTAGCAAAAGCAGAATGGAAATCAGGGAGAACAGACCGTTCATTTAGTCGCTTAGAGTGGGGAAGGTCTTTAAATTATTCCTCACTATGGTGGTTTATGACAGGAGAAAAAGAGGTTAAAGTCCCAAATGGATTTTTAGACTGGCGAAATTCTCAAAATTATTCTCAAGTATCTGAAGACTGGGCTAGATTTACTGATACATCTGCTTATTTTATAGAAGCTTTATTGATGAATGAGGTTGAAATTGATACTGATTACAATCCAATAACTCCTCAAATAAACAAATAGCTTGTTGACATACTTGTTGACAACTTTTTGCAAATAATTTTTTTTAAAGTTGTAAACTAATTTGTAGATTATTTATAAAAATAATTTTTTAAATTTTATAATAATAAATTTTTGAACCATATTCTCTTAAAACTTTTTCTGGTTTAAAATCTAGTATTGGAAATTTGTGGCTTATGATTTGAGTTTCTTTTTTGCATTCGTTTAAAAATTTTTTTCCAAGTTTTTTCATGGTTTCATTGTTTAAAAAACAATAAATAATATCTGCTTCTTCTAAATTTATTTTAAAAAAATCATCTTGAATAACTTTGATTTTACTGTGTTTAAAAAATAACTGTAATTTTAATAATACACTTGGAATTAATAAATTTTCAACTCCAATTAATTTAACTTTTAAATTTTTTGTTTCTATCAATTTTAAAAAATCAGCCTTACCGCAACCAAGCTCATATATTACATTCCCGTCATTAATTTTAATATTGCTAATTGCTTTATTTAAAATTTTCTTTTTTGTAGAAATCAAAGGAGCATAACCTTTAAAAACAATATTATAGAATTGTTTTATAAAAAAAATCGCGTAAATAATTAAAAAAATTGTTAATAAATAAAGTATAAGCATTTTTTAGAATGATGAAATTATATTTTTATTATAACATAGATTTTTTTAAATTAAATATTTAGAAAAAACTACATCTATTATTTTAATCCTAAATCTTAATTCTTAAATCCTAAATCTTGCATTTTACATTTAAGCTTAAAATATGCTAGATTAAAGGTGTGAGGTTTTATTGGTGTTTTTAATAATTTAAGGGTATATAGCTCAGTTGGTTAGAGCGTTACGTTGACATCGTAGAGGTCCACCGTTCAAATCGGTGTATACCCACAAGATTGGTTATTTTATTTATAATTACTTACTAACCTCAAGGTGTCATCCTGAGCGATAGTCGAAGCTTGCCCGTTCGAGTTCAGGCGGGGATCCTGATAATTACGCATTATTGCTTGATTCATAAGATTGCCACGTCGTCGCTCTAGCTCCTTCTCGCAATGACAATGAAGTTAGCTAATTTTGTAGCCTCAGCGAGTAGTTGCTTTTATTTATTTTGCAAAAAATCTTAAAAAATTGTATAATAAACTCATAATTTATAATCTTATTTTATATGCGTAAAATTTTTAACAAACTCATTGGAACTAATAATAATAAACTGGAAGAGGAAGAATATGAAGAAGAATATGAAGATGAAGAAGAGGGAAAAGAAGAAGATGGTGATGAAAAAGATTGGTTGGATGAAGAATATCATGAAGAAGGGCAACTTTCTATTGATGTTTATCAAAATGACAAAGAACTTATCATTAAATCAACTATTGCTGGTGTAAAATCTGATAATGTTGATATTTCTATTAATGAAGACATGCTTACTATTAGGGGTTATAGGGAAATGAATGAAGAAATTGCTGATAATGATTATCTTTTTCGTGAATGTTATTGGGGTGCTTTTTCAAGATCAATTATTTTGCCGGTTGAAGTTGAAACGAACAAAATTGATGCTACACTTGAAAATGGTATCTTGACAGTAGTCTTGCCAAAAGCTAAAGTTAAAAATCAAGTAAAAATTAAAGTAAAAGAAAAGAGAAGTTAAAAATTAATTATTTTTATTGTTATGATTATTAATTTAACTATAGATAGAATTGAAGATTCTAATGTTGTGCTAAAAACTGATGATAACAAAAGCATTATTTGGCCTAAAAATAAACTTCCCGATAGTGTCTCTGACGGTACAGTTTTGACTTTTTCAATTGGGTTAAATGAAAATGAAGAAGGTGACAAAAGACAATTAGCAAAAGATATTTTAAATGAAATTTTAAGTCCTGATAATTCTAAGGTATAAAAGATTATGAAAAAGTTTCACAGTTTCAAAGCTCTATTTAAATGGCTCTTATTTTTTTTAGCCATTTTTTTAATAATCATAACAACTTTGTTGGGTACTTATCTGAGTTTTGATTATAAATATAAAAATAAAATTTTTCCAGGTATTTATGTTGGTAATATTCATTTGGGCGGTTTAACAACTACTGAAGCGATTAATCATTTAAATAAAAAAATCAATTTTTTAAATGAGAATGGTATAATTGTAAATTGTCAAAAAAAAGAAACTACACTTTATCCAATTATTTCATCAACCGAAAGTGATTTGGCTTATCAGATTATTACTTTTAACGTTGAAGAGACAATCAATTCTGCTTATGATATTGCTAGAAGTGATGGACTTTATGAAAATACGAGAAATAAAATGAGACTTGTTGCAAACCCAATTAAAATAAAAGTAAACTATACTCTCAACCAAACAGAGATTGATAGTTTCTTTTCAGAAAGTTTTTCAGACATTGAGCAACTTGCGAAAGATGCTACATTGACATATGACAAGATAAGTGGAAAGTTTGAAGTTGAAAAAGAAAAAGAAGGAAAAAAAATTGATTTAAAGGAAGGTTTAAAACTTCTTAAAAATAATTTAGACAATCTTGATAATTCACCAATTAAAATTTCAATTATAACTGATATTCCTAGAATTTTGAAAAAAGATGCTATAAATATTGAAGAATTTGCAGGAGATTTAAGTAGTAATGCGCCGATTGTTTTAAAATTCAACAAAAGAAAATGGAATATTAAAAAATCAAAACTTTCTGATTGGTTTGAATTAAAAATTAATAAAAATAAAATAGCAATTGGCTTGAATGATGAATTGATACAAGAATATTTAAAAGAAAACATTTCACCTGATATTGATATTAAACCAAGTAATGCAAAATTTGAAATTAAGGACGGGAAAGTGATTGAATTCCAAACTAGTGAAGATGGGAGGGAATTAAATATTCAATCAAGTTTTGAAAAAATTGAGTTTGAATTTATTGAAGAAAAAAATAACGAGATTGAACTTGCTATTAAAGAATTAAAAAGTGAACTTCAAACTGAAGAGGTTAATGATTTAGGTATTAAGGAATTACTTGGAACGGGTGAGTCTAATTTTTCAGGTTCGCCAAAAAATAGAAGACACAATATTAAAATAGGAGCAACATCTGTAAATGGAACATTAATAAAACCAGGAGATGAATTTTCACTTGTTAAAATCTTGGGCAAGATAAATAAAGAATCAGGTTATTTGCCAGAGCTTGTTATTAAAGGTAATAGGACTATTGCAGAATATGGTGGAGGGCTTTGTCAGGTTGGTACAACTATGTTTAGAGGTACAGTTGATTCTGGTTTGCCAGTAACAGCTAGACGCCCTCATTCTTATAGAGTTAGTTATTATGAACCAGCTGGAACAGATGCTACTATTTATAATCCTTGGCCAGATTATAAATTCAAAAATGATACTGAACATCATATTCTGCTCCAATCTAGAATTGAAGGTGATTATTTATATTTTGATTTTTGGGGAACGAACGATGGAAGAATAGCAACTCACACTGAGCCAACTATTTATAATATAACCAGACCAGGAGTTACTAAAATAATTGAAACACTTGATTTAAGTCCTGGTGTTAAAAGATGTACAGAAAGTGCACATTCTGGAGCAGATGCTTATTTTGATTATACTGTCACATATCCAAACGAGGAAGTTAAAGAAGAAAGATTTAAATCTCATTATGTACCATGGACAGCTGTTTGTTTGCTTGGAGTTGAAGAGTTGACGAGTGAAAAAGAAAAAAATGCAACAACAAGTGAAGAAACCATAGCTGAATAGTTAAAACTTGAAAGTAAATTTTGAAAAAAAATAATGTTCGGATTTAATAATAAATCCGAACATTTTTCTTGATAAGAAATTAAGTTATTTTACAAAGTCATCAAATTGTCTTTTTGAGATTTTTTCCCAGAAGGTTGGAATAATCTCTTGAAGTAGTTTTGATTTTTTCTTATTTTTTATAAAAGTTTTAATCAAGAATTCATTTTCTTCATTTGGTTGAGTTGCAATGGTACATCTACTATCAATGCCTTGATCTAATGCTTTACATAAAAATACAACATAAAAATAATGCATTTTTAACTTCCTTGGTTTTGTTTTTAAAAAAGACCAGCTTAAGCGGGTAGGCAAGAAATTTTTAGAAGTAATTATCGAGGTTAATTGCTTAACCCAAACAACCCTAATAATAAATCCCCATGCTTGTCGTGCCTGACCCGCTTAAAATGGTCTTTTATTCATTTGGTCTCTCACAATATTTTATTCTAGCATACTAAAAATTCTTTGTCAAGAAATCTTTATAAATTATTAATTTTTTACTAACATTAAACATTATTTATTAAAGAATTTTTTTTATCTTCTATAATAAATATAACATTTTTTTATTAATTAATAATTAAGAATTTTACTTTTAACCTTATTAAACAACTCCATACCTCTTATATAGTCTGGATCATGTTTAATAAAAAAATATGTAGCAGTACGAATTGTGGTCCAGTTGTAGTAATTATCTATTCTTTCTTCTAAATCTTTGTCTAATTTTATTTTTACTGAATTTAAGTAAGTATTTAAAAATAAGTCTTTAATTTTTATAATGAAATTCTTATCATCAATTTTTCTGCTCATCATGTATTCAATTTGTTGTTGAAATGATCCTAAATCACGAGCAAAATCAGTTAAACACATATCCGCAAAATCAATCATAGCTAATTTTTTTTCACTCATCTTAATTACATTTTCAGGATGAGCATCTCCATGTACCAACCAACGTTTAGGATTTTCGTTTAAAAATTTTTCTTCACGTGCAATAAGAATATCATATATCTTTTTATAATCATTAAGCAGTAAAGGGTGTTTTAATCCAATTTCTTTAAAAACATCTTCAATTCCAGGAACAACTGTTTTAATTTCATTATTTTTTATATTAAAATTTGTTGGAACATCTATTCTTGATTTGTGTAATTTAGCAAACCACAAAGCTGTTTTGACTGTAATTTTTTCAATTTCTTCTAATTCATTTTCACATATAAAATGATATAAATGTTTTCCGTCAACACCTCTATAGAAAACAGCGTTAAAATATTTATCAAAGAATAAAGGATGAGGAATTGTAAGATAACCTTTGTTGAAATTATGTGTCCATAAAAATCTAAGTATATCATAGACATTTTTTCTTTGTTCATTAGAGTGGGCTGCTGCATAAAAAGTCAATTTTTTCCTTTTTCCTTCTTTTGTAATAAAAGTAGTAATATATTTTATAACTACATGATAAGTAGTTTTCCAGATATAACTTTTGGGTGTTGAAATTTTAATGCTTTTAACAAAATCAAAAGAAGGGTATTTTGGCAATACCTTCTTTGTAAATAATTCTGTTACGAATTTTTCGTCAAGTAGTTTATATATTTTATTCATAAATTATTTAGTAATAATTCTGAGTACTTCATCTCTTCTTTCTTCCATTAATTTTTCATTGTCAGCTTCAAGATTTAGTCTTAAGACTGGTTCAGTATTGGAAGATCTAACATTAAACCACCATCTAGCACCTTCTTTGTTTTCCCAAAAACTAATTTTAATACCATCAAGTTCTGTTATTTTTCCATTATTATATATTTTTTTAAGTTCGTCAATAACTGTTTGTGTATCTTTAACTTTATTATTTATTTCTCCACTATGATAATATCTTTGTATTTCTTTAACTAATTCTGAAATTGATTCATTAGTTTCTGTCATTAAGTTTAGTAAATAAACAACAGGTAAAGATCCTGCTTCCGCTAAATAATTTTCTTTGAAATAATAATGACCAGAAAGTTCACCAGCAAAAATTGATTTTTCTTTTCTCATTTGTCTTTTAATTAAAGCATGTCCAACTTTGCATTCATGGGCTATTCCGCCATTTTCTTCAATTACTTCTTTTATGGCGTGAGAAGATCGTAAATCGTATAAGATAGTTGAGCCAGGATTTTTTTCTAATATCATTTTTGATATTAACCCAGTAATAATATCCATTGGGATAATTTGACCATTTTCATCTATAAATCCAACACGATCAGCATCACCATCATAAGAAATTCCAATATCTGCTTTTTCTTTTATAACACGTTTTTGCAAAGCTTTAAGAGTATCAAGCTTCAAAGGATTAGCTTCATGGTTTGGAAAATCATTATTAAAGTCATCATACATTGTTACTATTTCAAGATTATTAGTAAACTTTTTAAATAAATCAAGCTCTAAAATTCCCATGGCATTTGCAAAATCAATTACTATTTTGAATTTTTTATTTTCAAGCTTCATAAAAGAAGATAGGTAGTTTATATATTCATCTTTAATATCTTTTTTTATAATTTCTCCTTGTTTCTCAATTATTTGAAAATTATTTTCCAAAACTAATTTTTTAACATCAAGAAGTCCGCTATTTGCGCCTATTGGAATAGCTTTAGCTCGGCATAGTTTTACGCCATTATATTTTCCAGGATTATGCGAAGCAGTGAGAATAATAGCACCATCTACTTTAAGTTTTCCTGATGCAAAGTATATCATTGGAGTTGTAGCTAGTCCTAAATCATATACATCCGCACCGCCTTCAATTATTCCTCTAATTAATTCTTTAACCAAAGAAGGGCTAGACTTTCTAATGTCACAGCCAATAGCAACTTTTTTTGCTCCTAAAAATTCTACAAAAGCTCTACCGATTTTGTAAACCACATCTTCATTAATTTCGTTTGGATAAACGCCTCTAACGTCATAAGCTTTAAAAATATTTTTATCAAGTGTCATAAGTTTGTTATTATTATATAATTATTTTTTTTCTAAAATTACAATTTCTCTCCAAATTCTTTGATTTTCCCGTCCGTAAATAATAGTATTTCTTCCGGTTTGTTTTACTTCTTTTCTTTTTCTTAAATTTTCTGGAATTATATTTACTATTTTAAAGTTATCAAGATTTGGATTAATTTGCAATGATTGTTTATTTATTCTGAAAACAGGAAATAACATTATTATTTTTCCGTTGTTTTTTAATATTTTATCAAATTCTTTAATTGCTCCAGAGTATAATTCTTCTAATTCTTTTTTGACTTTTTCAAATTTAATTGATCCACGTTGCGGACCAAGATAAGGTTCGCTTATGATAATATCAACTGAATTTTTTTCAATTTT
>JAGLJW010000023.1 GCA_023142215.1 Candidatus Parcubacteria bacterium | reverse complement strand
CTGTAGTTTATGTTAGATAATTTATAATGTTTTTGAATCCATTCAATATTTTTTTTAGTATCATTAGTTGCTTTCTCGGAAATGTCAGAGCCAATTAAGTTATTAAAACCCATAAGCATAGCTTCAGTTAAGACAGTACCAGAACCGCAAAAAGGATCAAGTAAACATGTATTCAAACGCATATCTTGATTAATATTTTTTTGAGATAAATTAATCATTATTTGAGCAAGTTTTGGAGGAAGCATTCCTGATTTATCATCACGGGCTGGTCGGTTGTAATCTCTAAAAGATAAATCTTTAAAGGCTTGAACCGCCAAAGTTTTTCCGATTAAAATATTTTTTTTATTTTCAATTAAAATTAATTCAATTCCTTTGGAAGTTAATTTATTTTGTTCAACTACAACAGAAGACAAAGTTTTTTCTTTGCTTGTTACCCAACGTACAGAACTTTTTCCTTTACTTAAAGATTTTTTTATTTCCATTGCTAGAAATTTTGGATTTATTTTTTTAAAACGAGTATAGCAAGAAATGCCAAACTTATATTTTTCGCCTTTTTTAATGTCAAACAAATGCCCAACATCATCATATTCAACATTGCCTTTAACTTCATCAAATATCTCACCAATTTTTATTGTTCCACCTAATTTTTTAATTATTTCTTTTGCATTAATTTCATTTTCAAATTCAACAAGCAAAACATCTTGATTGAGTAATTTATATGAAATTATATTATCAAAAAAACTAAAAATTTCAGCTATTGATAATGCAGTATTTGTACCAAGAATAAAAAAATATTTCATTTGCGTTTAGTTTTAAATCTGTGTTTTTTAATGTAAATATATTTTAACATATTTTATCAAAAATCAAAATTTTTTTAATAATATTATTTTATGGTATGATATATACAGAGTGTTGATAAATTTTATTAAATAATATATAATCATTTAATGTTAAAAATCATATAATTATATGTCCCCAAAGTTAAAAGCAACAATCAAATACTTTGTAATCTTAAACAAAAAATCAGACAACAAGAATTTAACAAATAAGAAATTACAGAAATTACTATACTATTCTCAAGCATGGAGTCTTGTGTTGCGAGATAAGCAATTATTTAAAGAAGATTTTCAAGCATGGGTTCATGGCCCTGCAATACCTGAAGTTTATAAAGAGTATAAAAATTTTGGTTCATCTGTGATTGATGTTGATATAGCTGAGGATGATACAGATTTAAAAAAATTAACTTTAGACGATAAAAAACTTCTTGATGAAATTTGGAAGATATATGGGAAATATGATGTTTCCTATTTGGAACTTTTAACACATAGTGAAAGACCTTGGCAAAAAGCTCGTAATGGTTGTATGCCTTATGATGCATCCATGGTTATTATAGAGAAGAGTGAAATGAAAGAATATTATGAACAAAAAAAGAAGAAAAAATAGAAAAGCAGGCAGGAAAGATGTTGGAATGGATTGGCAACTAAATCAAGATTTTGCAAAATTAGAAAAAACTAATCAGATAGATCAGCGTGTAGCAATTAATGCAGAAATTCCTGATTATGATAAAAAGTTAAACCAAAATTTTTTATTTTCATTTGTGCATTATAAATTTGGACAATGTGGATTAAGTATTTTGGATAATTCAAATTCAAAAAAGCTTGTTAAAAAGTTAAAAATTATTAACGAAACATCTTCAGTCGATATATCTAAAAGCAAATTAATAAAAGATGATGTGCATAATAATAGTAAGTATAAAGCTTTATATAAGGGATTACCGCCAGATATTGAAATTAAAGAAATTGATTTTTCTTCTAGTGGTAGAATATTTGTATATTTTGTTAAGAGATTTGTTTGTGTAATTGCCATTAAACCAAATCATTTAAAGGTTTAAATTTATGTTTTGGTATAAAGTTTAATAACTGACAGAGCCAGGATTGTGTTTTATATCTAACAAAAAAATTATCAATAAAAACCGCTTAAGTATCAGCGGTTTTTTCTTTGATTCAAAAAAATTTATTTCTGACATGATTAAAGTAAATTATTAAACATAGTTAAATAAAAAATCGGCAAAGTGAATTAAAATTCACTTTGCCGGACTTGTTTATTTATTGCGTTCTCTCATTTCCTTGAGAACCTGTTTATTTTGAACCTTTGCGGCATCTGATTGACTCATAATTTTTCTCCTTTTCTGTTTTGTTTTTTTATAATAATTCATCTAGAAAACTTCTTCCTGTTTCTTCCAGCTTTTTTTTCCACTTTTCAAATGCTTCTAGCGGAAGGTGATGTCCATTAATATAGGCACCTTGACTCCCAACATCCCTGACTCTGTGAGACACGCCAGACGTGTCTCTAACTATAACAGACTTGTAGCTCGAAGAACTAGGCCAACTTTCAGAATGATGAATGTGATGTTTAAGCATAGCACAATACCTCCTTTTTTATTAAGTGGTTTATTTTGTGATTTTTGTTATCAATGAACATCATGATTAATAAAACCATACTATTTTTTAAAAATATTGTCCTAGATTTAGCCTATTAAAAGTCAATACATTAAAAAACTTGAAAAATAAGCTAAAAAAAGATGATATACTGTTGACTAATTTGACGACAGGGTGTATAATAGAAGTTAATAATAAGAAAAAAATATATGAATTATATTGCAAAATTGCAAAATATTGGATTTTCAGAAGAAGAAGCTAAAATTTATTTGGCTGGTTTGAGGTTGGGAACAGCAAAAGTTTCTGAAATTGCCAAGGAGACTGAAATTCCAAGAACTTCTGTTTATAATTATTTGAAAAAATTAATTGAAAATGGAAGTTTTAGAAAAATAAAAAAACAAAGTATAGAATATTTTATTGCCAGTAATCCTAAGGATATATTTGCAAGCAAAAAGGAAAAAATGGAAAGTTTCTCCAACATATTACCGATGCTTGAAAATTTAATTGATTTTCAAGAAAAAAAATCGTATGTTGAATTTAGTGATGTGAAAAAGGGTTTATTTGATATCAACGAAATGATGTTAAAAACAAGCAATAAAAAATATTTTGTTTGTGCGATTGAATCCGGTGCGACAAATGAAGCAATGTTAAAAATTGTCGGTTGGAAATTTATACAACAAATGCAAAAGAAAATTCATAATACTAAGGTTCCTGTACAAAGCATTCTTCTTGATGACACAATTCCTTTTCTTAAAGTTATGCCAAAAGAAACGCAAAAAATATTTGCTCAAAGATTACCTCTCTTGCATTTTCTCAACAAAGAAAAATTTCCGTTTGAAATTAATCTTTTTTTGATTTATCCATATTATATTTTTATCGTTGTTCCACAAAACGTTTTTACAATAAAAATAGAAAACAAATATATTTATCGTTCGCTTAAAACAATGTTTATTGCTTTATATAATAAGACATATTCCATGGATACAAAAAAACTTTTGGAATTAGAGAAGTGATAGGTTTAGTTTTTAATAATAAATAATAAATAATAAATTATAGCTAGCTTATATCTGAGTTATTACTACATTTTTAAATTTTGTTTTATTTTTTTGACTATTTTTAAATTTTGTGATATATTGTAAATGTAATAGCTAGTGTCAGGAATGATTCTAGCTATTTTAAGTAATTATTAAGTAATTATTGTTAAATATTAGGTTTAATAATAGTTTATTTTAAATTAAAATATTTATGTCAGAAATTACAAATGCAATTAAACAAATTTGCGAAGAAAAAAGTTTAAGCTATGATGCTGTGATTGTTACGGTTGAGTCAGCACTTGCAGCAGCTTATAGAAAAGATTTTGGAGAAAGACTTCAAAATATAAAAGTGGAATTTGAAGATGATATTGAAAATTCACGTGTCTTTGATGTTAAAACAGTTGTTGAGGATATGCCAGAAGAACCTGAAGAAACAGAAGAAGAAGTTGAAAAAAGTACAGAAAAAAAATCTTCTGAGAAAGATGAAGAAGAAGTTCCAGCAGTTACAGAAGAAGAAGTGAGGAAATTTAATCCAAAAACTGAAATTCAACTTAGTGATGCTTTGTTGCTTAAAAAAGATGCTAAAGTTGGTGATGAAATTAAAATTGAACTTGAAGTGCCAGCTACTTATGGAAGAATGGCTGCTCAAACTGCTAAACAAGTTATTATTCAAAGATTGCGTGAAGCAGAGCGAGAAATGATTTTTGAGGATTTTAAAGAAAAAGAACATGAAGTAGTAACTGCCGTAGTTCAAAGACGAGAAGGACGATTAGTTTTAATTGACTTAGGAAAATCAGTTGGTGTTTTACCGCCCGATGGTCAAATTGCTGGAGAGCGATATGAAGTTGGTGATAGAATTAAAGTTTATGTAAAAGAAGTAGCTTTAAAGACAAAAGGACCAGAAATTATTTTATCAAGAACTTCAGAAGAAATTTTGAAAAAAGTTTTTTATTTAGAAATCCCAGAAATTGCTAATGGTTTAATTGAACTTAAACGAGTAGCCCGTGAAGCCGGCTCAAGATCTAAAGTAGCAGTATTTACAGATTCTGATAATATTGACCCAATTGGTTCTTGCGTTGGTCAACGAGGATCTAGAATTCAAATTATTATAAATGAATTAGGAGGAGAAAAAGTTGATATTGTGGAATGGGATGAAGACCCAGAAGCATTTATTTCTAATGCTTTATCACCAGCCAAAATAATTGAAATCAAAATCAACGAAGAAGAAAAGAAAGCAACTGTTATTGTTCTTCCTGATCAACTCTCATTGGCGATTGGAAAAGGTGGACAAAATGCAAGATTAGCCGCTAGACTTACTGGATGGAAAATTGATATTACAGAAATAAAAGATGAGACAAATTCTGAACCAAAAGAAGAAGATGATGAAGTAGAAAATGATGATGAAGAAGAGGTGAAAGAGGATAAATAGCTTTTGTAAATCACTTTGAATTATGAAATAATGATTCTTTGTCATTCCGAGTTTTTAACGAGGAATCCCTTCAACATTATTATAAATACCTACATTTTTTAAGAGATTTCTCACTTCACTTTCGCCAGCTGGTGAAGCTCCGTTTCGAAATGACAAAGAATCATTGTTTCATAATTCAAAAAAATTATAAATTTTTAATAATTCAATTTTATGTCAATTTATATTATAGGTCATAAATCTCCTGATTTAGATTCGGTGGTAGCGGCTATTACTTATAGCGATTATAAGAATAAAACCGAGAATACTGATAAATATGTTCCAGTAATAACTGAGGATATTAACCAGGAAACTAAGTATTTACTTAAAAATTTAGATATTGCTAAGCCTGAAATTTTAAGCAATGTTGAAAATAAAGAGTTGATTTTAGTTGACCATAACGAGGGAACACAATCTGTTGAAGGTGTAGAAAAAGCAAAAGTTATTGAAGTGCTTGATCATCACAAAATAGTGTTTTCTAATAATGAGCCGATTGAATTTACTGTGAAACCATGGGGTGCAACTTGTACAATTATAGCTGATTTGTATTTAAAGAATAATATTGAATTTGATAAAACATTAGCTACTTTAATGCTGGGTGCAATTTTGGTGGATACAGTTATTACAAAATCACCAACTTGTACTCAAAAGGATATTGAAATAATTGAAAAACTTTCTGTTGTTGCAGAGATAAAAGATTGGAAAGAATTTGGAATGGAAATTTTTAAAGTCCGCTCAAGTGTAAGTGAATTGTCTGATTTGGAAGTTATTAAAAGCGATTTTAAAAATTTTGAATTAAAAGCTGGAAAATTTGGTGTTGGGCAAGTTGAAACTGTTGATTTGTCTGATTTTAAAAACAGAGAAGATTCAATTTTAATTGAACTTGAAAAATTAAGAAATGAAGGTGGTTATCATTCTGTCGTTTTATTTTTAACAGATATAATTAATGAAGGTTCTCAATTTTTAGTATCAACTACTGATGTTGAAAAAATTGAAAAAGCACTTAATAAAAAACTTATAAATAATCGTGTATATATTAATGGACTTATTTCTAGAAAAAAACAGGTAGCACCAAAATTTTCTGAAATTTTTAATTAATTAAAATATTTATGAAAGTAGAAAAAAAAGATTTAAAAAAATCACAAGTTGAATTAGTAGTAGAAATTCCTTTTAAGGATTTAGAAAAGCAAATTCCCAATGCTACTGAGAAAATTTCTAAAGAAGTAAAAATTGATGGATTTAGAAACGGAAAAGTGCCTTATGAAATTTTAAAACAAAAGGTTGGTGAAATGGCAATTTTAGAAGAAGCAGCTAGAAGTGTAATAAATAAAACATTAGGTAAGGCAATTGAAAAAAATACTGAAGGCAATTTTATTGGTCAGCCGCAGGTTGATATTCAAAAGTTAGCGCCAAACAATCCATTGGTTTATAAGGTTGTTTTAGCTTTAATTCCAGAAGTGGATTTGAATAAATATAAAGACTTAAAAATTAAAAAAGATGAGATAGTACTTGATAAAAAAGAAATAGAAAAAGCTTTAGAGGAATTACAAAATATGCGAGTCAAGGAAGTTCTTGTTGATAAGGAGATTAAAGAAACTGATAAAGTGATGGTTGATATTGAAATGTTTTTGGATAATGTTCCAGTTGAGGGAGGACAAGGTAGAGGTGCATTTGTAATTATTGGCAAAGATTATATTATTCCTGGATTTGATAAAAATTTAATTGGTGCAAAGAAGGGGGATGTAAAAGAATTTTCTTTACCATATCCACGTGAGCATTATATGAAAAATCTAGCTGGAAAAAGAGTAGATTTTAAAGTTTCAGTTAAAGATGTTTATGAAAGACAGATGCCAGAGCTTGATGATGAATTTGCAAAAAGTTTAGGACTTAAAAAACTTGATGAGTTGAGAGAAAATTTAGAAAAGAATATGAAGCTAGAAAAAGAAAAAGGAATTTCATTAAAAGCTGAAAAAGAAATGCTTGAAAAAATTGTAGAAAAAACTAAATTTGGCGAAATTCCTGAATTATTAATAAATCATGAAGTTAAAACCATGATGGCAGAATTGGAACATAGTGTTTCTCAGAAAGGAGCAAAATTTGAAGATTATTTGAAAAGTATCAATAAAACAAAAAATCAACTTGTTTTAGATTTATTACCAAATGCACTTCAAAGAGTAAAAGTTTCATTATTGATTAAAGAAATTGCCAAAGAAGAAAAAATTGAGGTTAGCGATAAAGAATTTGAAAAACACCAAGACGAAGTAAAAAAACAATACGCATCTCAGTCTGATATTTTAAAAAGAATTGAATCCCCAGAATATAAAGCATACACAATGAACGTTTTAACTTCTGAAAAAGTTGTTAATGAGTTGAAAGAATGGAATATTGTTAAATAGAATTGTTTGTAATTAAAAGTACTCTTTTGAAGATATGATTTTAAAATTATATTTTTGAAAGGGTAATTTTTTTCTAAAAAATAAAAAAAAGAAATGCAGAAACTGCTTGTTCTTTAAATTTAAAGAGTTGAAGTAGTGCAATAAAGAAATATATTTTTTAAGATTAATTTATTAACTACACGAAACTTGATTTTTTAGCTAATTTTTGTATAATAAGCTATATACCAAATTAATTAAAATTAAATTTATGAAAAAACAGATCTTAATATTTATTACTCTATTGATCATAATAATGCTTGTTTCATATTATCTGTATAGGATAAAGTATAATGAAATCAATAATAATCAAATTGAACAAAAAAATAATCAAGAACAAACTAATATAATTGAAAAAGAAATATTATTAGATGGAACAGATGTTACTGATTGGAAAATCTGTAAAAATGAAAGTCTTGGACTTCAACTAAAATATCCGAGTAATTGGGGAGGTTGTATTACGAGCAAGAAAGAATCTATTAATCATTTACAAAAGAATGAAGGTAAAGAAGAATATAGATGGATAAAGAGCGAATTAGATTATTATTTTAAAGCGGGTTACGAAAATGAGAATTATTTTATATTAGAAACTGATTATGAAAAAAATAAAACATATCTAGGATTTAAAGTTTATAAAAAAGCTGGTGAGTTTGATTTAGATGATGAAATAATTATTTGTAGGGATAATAATAATGATAGTCTTGTAAAAAAGTATGGATGCAAAGACGGTCCAGGAAAAAATGAATGTAACAGAATTAAAATGATTGAGCAGAAAGATGATTGTATTAAAAAAGATGATATTGTAGTCCTTAGAAAATTTGATACAGTAGCTAGTAATGGCAATGGTTATGGAAATATTATTTTAACCAATGAGAATGAATATAATTTTAACTATTTTGTAATGAGTACTATTCCAACGCCAGAAGAGACAATTGGTTACGATGAATATGAACAATATGTAGATGGAATAGATGAAGATGATAGATGGAATATTTTAAAGACCATTGAATTAATAGAAAATTAGTTTAATGGTTAATTAAATAATTAAAACTGTTCTTTACAATTCAATAATTGATTATGTTAATCAAAAAAATTCATTAAAAAAAACGGAGGAAGTGTGATGAGAAAAGTATGTTTAGTAACTTTGATTATTGGGATGATTTTGTTTAGTTGTGTTGTGTGTGCAAATGAAATTAAATTAGATTTAAAACATATACCGCAAATTAATTGTGAGGACGGAATTGGGGAGAAGAAGACAAATGATAACGGTGAAACATATTGTAAATGGAAAGGTACATTAATTTGTGGACCAGTTTCATTATTAACTGAAGTGGCATATCTCCAAGATTTCAATCCAACATCACAAGATATTAAAAATCTAATAGATTGGATGGTTGAAAATAAAATTGGTGGGTACAGCACTGGCCGTAATCGTGAGTACTATGGGCACTTAACAAGTTGTGATCAAATAATACGATGTGCTAAAAGTTATTATGGCATGTCAGATGTTGTATATAAGAGTAAGAGTAGTGCTGATTTAAAAGCCACGATTGCTTTAATTGAAGCAATGTTGAATGTTAAGAAACCAGTTGTCATTGCAACAAAGATAAACATGATTAGTGGCAACAGTGGTCATTTTATGGTTCTGGATGGATTAAAGGATGCTAATAACAATGGAGTTTATTCAGATAATGATGATGAAGTTCATGTTACAGATCCAGGACGTAGTATTGGTAGTGGTTGGGGACAAAAGTGGTATAAAGTTTCAACTTTTTGGAGTTCGTTGTCGAGTGTAATGTATTTTAATTCAATTGGTGTTAGTCCAGTTGTGAAAAATAAGATATATAATTTTACATTTCCGTCAGGCTTATCTGAAGGTATGACTTCAAATTGGTGCATGGAGGAAAATCTTCTTACCAATCTTGATGAATGGCGAGTCGGTGTTAATAGCACAGAAGATCCTGGTGTTAATAGTCCATCATATCCATCTGGATTGATTGCAAAAAATATTGTTATTGAATTTTCTGCCAAGGTTTTGAATGGTGGTAATCCAGCATTAGAAGGAAAAGTGTATGTTAAGGACGAAGCTAATAGTTGGAACAATTCAGTTTCTTTGGATTTGATAAACAGTGAAGTTGGTTATAATGGTGGTGAATTTGCAGTTAATGAGTATAATGTTTATCGGGCAGTTCTTGCTGATTTGTATCGTCCTGATACGCAAATGCGTCAATTTAGTATTCAATTAACTGATGGATTATCTATTTCTGAGACATGGACGTTTGATTGGATTAAAGTCAAAGTTGTAGCTTGGGATTTTAAAGATAATTCAATTGCTTGGGAATTTAGACAACATGGCAAAACAGCTGATTTTTTTCCAGCTATGCCAAATTCTGAATTCTGGCGAATAAATCCAACAGGTAAACGGCCCCAGATTATGAGTCCAGATGATTTAATGATTGCTGATTTCTATACTAAAATTGGAATCCGTTATTCAATTAAAAACACAACAGAAGAAATTTTCAGGGTTTATTTTGATATCGGTAATGGATTTTCAAATGATTGTATGGTGGAAATGGGAATTGATAATAAAGTTGCACATGATGGCAATTCCAAAACTGTGATATTGAATATACCGCCAGAAGCTATTGGAAAGGTGAAACGTGTAATGTTTGATTTATTTGATAATGATAACTATCAAAACAAACAAATTGCAATCAATAATATTTCTTTCTTGGTTGAGGGGAATAATACGGTTGCTTATGAAGTCCCAGCTTGTAGTATTTTTTTATCTAGTGGCGGAGCGGGAGGAAGTGATGGTGATTATGACTTTGTTAGTTCAACAATTTGTGAAGCAACAGAAAATGGCACACCAATAGGAAAAAATTATTCTTTTTATCCTTCTACTGATAATTATGTTGGATTTTTTTACACACTTGCCAACATCTATGATTCTTTAAGTGTTGATGTTAAATGGTTTAGACCAGATGGTACATTGTATGGTGAATGCAATAGTATTACTGATTTTCCAACTAATGTTTATTGGCAATATTACAAAAGGTCAAACTATTTCAACATCTTAGGATTAACAGAATATGGAGTATGGAAAGTTGAATTATATATTAATGGTAGCAAAATTGCTACTCAATTTTTCAACTTAAAAGTTGATGGTAGCAATGGAGGAAGCCAGGCAGATCAACAGAATCAATTAGGTGTACCAATGATTATGTATATACAAGTAGAATAATTATAAAAAGCATGAAACTAAATTTTTAGTTTCATGCTTTATTTTTTTATTGATTTTTGTTTAATATTTTGGTATCTTTAGAAGAGAAGTTTAATAATAACTTCTTTTTTTATAGTTGTTTTATTCTAAATTATAGCGCAAGAAGGTGTTATAAAAGTTTTTATGAAATATATTATTGATGCTAATAATTTAGCAGGAAAATTAGATTTATTGGGAGAGGAAAATTTTGATAAATTATTAATTAAAAGAATTAGGTGTTATAATAAAATAAAGAAGAAAAAGATTGTTTTGGTTTTTGATAGTCTGGATTTTATGGGTGATAAGTTTGAAGATGACGGGCTAACTATTATTTATACACCAAGAGATAATTTTTACAATGGTGCTGATGATAAAGTTGTTGAAATTTTAAAAAATGAGATAAAAAGTAAAGATTGGGAGGGTTTAACTTCTGTAACTGATGATGTGGAGATAATTCAGAAGATTGAAAAGATTAATTTAAATAATGAAAAAGAAATTAGAATTATTAAAGCAAGCGATTTCGCACAAACTTTAAAGGATTTAAAAAACTTAAATAAAGATGATAAATCGCTTAATGACTATGGTGTTTCTGGTTTAACTAACGATGCTTTGGAAAATATTACCGATGAATTTTTAAATATTTGGAAGTAGTAAATTATGTTTAAAAAAATATTTATAACTATTTGTTTTTTTATGTTTGTTATTGTGATTTGGCAAACAGTAAAATCAATGCCACAAGGGACTAACTTTGAGGGTAATGTTTTTTATATTCAAGATAGGGATATTGAATTTTTGTATGATTTAACTAGTGATGGAAAAAGCGAACAGGAAATTTATGATGAAATGATTGGTTTAATTAATGGAGCACGAGATTATATATTAATTGATATGTTTTTGTTTAACTCGTTTACAAATACATCCGAAAAACCGCACAGAAATATTTCTAGTGAAGTTGCTAAAAAATTAGTAGATAAAATAAATCAATATCCTGATATTAAAATTGATTTTATTACTGACAATATTAACACAACTTATGGTGGATCAAAGAATGCAGAATTAAATATGCTTAAATCGGCTGGAGTTAATGTAATAATAACAGATTTAAATAAATTGCGTGATAGTAATCCAATATACTCATCTGTTTGGCGAACTCTTTTTCAGTGGTTTGGCAATTCTAATCGTCCAGGATTTTTTTCTCATCCTTTTTCTAATAAAGAACCAAAGGTATCGCTTAGAACTTATTTAAATTTATTAAATTTTAAAGCTAATCACAGAAAAGTTATGATTGCGGACAGTAAGGGAGAGATGATGAGTATTTTAACTTCAGCCAATATGCATGATGGATCCTCAGCTCATTCTAATGTTGCTATTAAAGTAAAAGGTAATTTTTGGCGAGATGTTTATACTTCAGAATTTGCTGTGGCACAATTTTCTGGTAGAAAATTATCAGAAGTTCCTGAAAAATATATAACAAAAAAGGAACAAGTTGAAACTAAAATGTCTATAAAATTATTAACAGAAAATAAAATTAAGAAAGTGTTACTTCACGAAATTAAGAATACAAAAGTTGGAGATCAAATAAATATAGCAATGTTTTATTTGTCTGATAGAAATGTTATTAAACATTTAATTATGGCATCCAACAAGGGTGTAGAAGTCAGAATTGTTTTAGATCCGAATAAAGATGCTTTTGGACGAGAAAAGGGAGGAATTCCAAATAGGCAAGTTGCAAAAGAGTTAATTAGAAAAACAAATGAAGGTATAAAATTGAAATGGTATGACACAAGTGGCGAACAATTCCATTCTAAGATGGTATGGATTAATAAAAAAGCCGAAGACTCTGTTGTGTTACTCGGCTCGGCTAATTTAACTAAAAGAAATTTAGAAAACTACAATTTAGAATCAAATATTCTTCTTAAAGCAAATCAAAATACTAAAGTAATGACTGAAGTGAAAGATTACTTTGAAAAAATCTGGGAAAATAATGATAAAAGATATACTGTTGATTATGATAAATATCAAGATGATTCAATTTTTAAAATTATACTTTATAGATTCAGTGATTTCAGTGGCATGTGTACTTATTAATTTAAAATTTATTTATAACTTTCAAAAATGGAAAAATTAGAATTTATACAACAAAATAATATAATTGAAAAAGAAAACATTCTACTATCTCCCAGTGAGCAGGATAAAGATATAATGTTGCAGGCAATGTCAAAACGATTTGTGGAAAATAATACTTGGGATGCAATTATTATTGCTGGAGAAATGGCATTAGCGGGTTTAGACATCAGAGCATTATTGAAAGACACTCAAATCAAAGAAATGCAAGATGAGTTACAGCGGTTACGTGATAATATAAAAAAAGAAAATAATCTTGACGAACATATTGACCTTGCTCGTTGTATATATCGTTTTCAGAATATTGGTATTGCTTTTCCTGAATTAAACAAGCAAGAACAAAATATAATAAAAAACTTACCCAATTTTATTCGTACAACTGCAGAATGGCCAAAAGGACATCTTGTTTATATGCCACAAATAGCAAGTGCACTTAACCAGAACATTGAATCTATTAAAGAATCAAGTGATTCGGATATTGTAAGACAAGAAATTGAATTGGATATAGAAAAACAAAAAAATGATGAACTTTTATTTCATAGTATGATAATAGGAGGAGGCTTGCTTGCACAATTTGATCGTGATGCAGCGGAAAAATTAATTCAAAGTAAGGCGTGGGAAAATGGTAAAAGCTGGTCAGATATTCTTGATTATTTTAAAAAAATAAAAAATAATAATAATGGTTGGCAGCTTGCTCGTCTTCTTCCACCAATGCAAGCATTAATTAAATTAAAAAATTATAAATAAATATTACAGAGATGGTTATAGTGTGCGGATAATTTTATAATTTAACAATCAACAATTCCAAAGCAGTTTTTGTATTTATTTTTTTTCTGTTTTGATTTCTGATTAAGTTTTATTATTTTGTCATTTCGAATCCCCTTGTGGGTGAGAAATCTCTTTAGTAATTTACATGAAGATAATCAATAGCTAGTTTGGTTTGAATATTTTTATATGATATAATATTTATATATTTTAAAAATTAAGGTGTATAATAATTTCGTATCTACTATAAAGTTACAATTTTTAGCAAATATTTTGTATAAAATTTGTTTACAAATAATTACATGAAAAAAATAATAAAGTAAAAAAAACTAAGTATATTGATTTATTTTTTTTTGCATAAAATGAAAATTCCTTTTTATAAAAAACTTTTAAATAATCAGTTAGAAAAATCGGATAAACTTTATGTGTTTATAGATTCTTCAAATCTTTGGGCAGCTCAAAAGTCAAAAGGGAAATTATTTGATTATCAGAAACTTATTAAATATATAAAAGACAAATTCAATCCAGTTGAATTAAAAGTTTTTTATTACGCCGCATATCCAGCTGACGGTACTAGGAATTATAACTTGGATAGCAGACATAAATTTTTTACTTATCTGAAAAAAGGTTTGGGAATTACGGTCAGAAAAAAAGAATTGAAGAGGATAAAAATTATAGATAACGAATTCGGAGAAGGTATAAAAGAAAAAGGAGATATGGACGTAGAGATAACTGTTGATGCAATGCATCATAAAGATAAATATAGTACGGCATTATTTTTCACAGGTGATTCTGATTTTTTAGTATTAATAAGTTATCTACGAAAAGCAGGTAAAAAAATATATGTGTTCTCATCCAAAAATAATATTTCACAAGAATTAAGAACAA